>JAQBPS010000606.1 GCA_028287415.1 Bacillota bacterium
ATACCATTGATGGAGCGATGCACACAGCACCGTCGCCCCTCAATTGGCTTGGCTGTGTGTTCGCGACAGGGCAGGTAGCCCACAGTGTCGAACACCTGGTGTATCTGCCCGGAGTGATCGCCGCGGCGGAGGAAGGGGCGTTGGTTTTTGGGTCGCACTGATGAGCCGAAGGATCGGGAGGCCGGGGACGGTACGGCGAGCCCGTTGTCACGTAAGGAGCAGGGCGCCGCGGGCGAGCAGCGCAAGCCGGCCGGGAAGAAGCCGGCCAGGAAGAAGCCGGCCGGGAAGAAGCCGCCGGTCAAGGGGGCTGGGGCTGGGGCTGGGGCGAAGGCGCCCCGTAAACCGTTTGGTAAGCCGGGTGGCAAGGGCGCGGGGGTGAGGGCCCAGGCCGACAAACCCGGCGGGTTCGGCGGCAAGCCCCGGTTCGGCGGCAAGCCGACAGGGGTGGGTGCCAGGCTCGCGGGCAAGCGGTTTGGCCGCCCTGGTGATAAGCCGGCGGATGCAGTAATGGGTGATTTTGCAGAGCGGCCGTTGCGCGGCAACATGGGTAAGCGCGGCGGCATGCCCGGCGTTAATCCAGTGGGCGAGCGCGGTCTGAAGCACCTGGGCAGGCCCAAGCCGTTCGGCACGCCAGGCGCCAGGTTCGCCGTTCAGCCCGACGGAAAGCCCCTGGGCAGGCCCGGCGCCAAGCCCCTGGGCGCACCCGGCGCCAAGCCCCTGGGCAGGCCCGGTGCCAAGGCCCTGGGTGCACCCGGTGGCAAGCCTCTGGGCCGGCCCGGTGCCAAGGCCCTGGGTACACCCGGTGGCAAGCCCGTGGGCGCACCCGGTGCCACGCCCGTGGGCGCACCCGGTGGCAAGCCCCTGGGCAGGCCCGGTGCCAAGCCCCTGGGTAGGCCCGCCGCCCAGCCTGGTATTAAGCCCCTCGGCAGGCCCGGTGCCAAGGCGCCCATCCGGGCAGCCGCCAAGCGCCAGCCCGACCGCCCCGCCGAGGCGCTTTCTGCGCCCAAGCTCGACTCCCTCGCAGCGGCGAAGCTCGCCTGGCAGCCCACCCTGACTTGGTGCGTGAAGCAACTGCGGGTGACGCACAGCATGGACCCCGCCGTCCAGACTGCTGTGGAGCAGTTCCACAGCTGGGTCAAGGCCGTGGTGAGTGCGACCGATGCCGCTCAGTTCCGCGAAGCACAAAGTAAGGCCGTCAGCAGCGTGAGCGCGCATCAGTTCCTGCGCTGGGCCCCGTTGCCCTCCCCGCTCCCGTCACTTTAACGCCGACACAAAAAGCTGCACGCTATGAATGCGTGCAGCTTTTGTTGTGGTCCGGTCTGCAGTGATTTCCCATTGAACCAGCCACCGCTCCCGCCACATGCGCAGAGAAGGGCCGCAGGCTAACACCGCTATCAGTCTGCGACCCTTACGCGCGTCCTTTACTGTCCGCTCTTGGGCTGGGTCTGCGGCGTGGTCTCATTCGTCCCGTGCTTGTGGGCCTGGCCACGGTTCTGGAACTGCTGCAGGATCTTGTCGGCCTTCGCCTGAGTCAGCTTGCCTGCCTTGACCGCAGTGTCCAGCTTCGCCTTCAGCTGATCAGCAGTCATATTCTTGTCGAAGAACTGGCGGTCGCCCTTCGCACCGCCCTCGCCGAAGTGATCCCCGCGCTTGGCGAGTTGGTCGGCCTGTGCCTGGGTCAGCTTGCCGTCCTTGACCGCCTGGTCGATCAGGGCCTTCTCGTCTGCCTTCAGCTTGGTCATCGCAGACTGACGGAGGTTGAACAGCTGGCTGACCACGTCCGCCTGATTCTGCGTGATCTTGCCCGCCTGGACCTGGCTCTGAAGTTTATCGGCCAGCTTCGACGGCAGGTTCGCCGCCATGGCGCCGCCGGTCAGCAGCGCACCCGACACCAGCACCGCACCCGCAATGGCACCCAAACGCT
The DNA here is from genome assembly GCA_028287415.1 of Bacillota bacterium. GTDB lineage: Bacteria > Bacillota > Sulfobacillia > Symbiobacteriales > Symbiobacteriaceae > RYN-353. Next base: position 1,925 of record JAQBPS010000606.1, read on the forward strand.
TCATGTTCATTTTTACCATCCCTTTCTGGTTTTAATTGGACTGGGTACATGATCTCATGATGCCCCGCTTCCCTGAGAGTTGGCTTAGAAAGGTGTGAACAAAGTGTTGCGAGTGAGCCAATAGATATCATTGGCAGGTGCTGGCATCACTATGCTTCCAGTTTGAAGGAAAATGGCGCTTGCCTTCCGAACTCATGGGGCATAAGAGGAGGGGATGGCGCGTGCAGTTTGAATTCACCCCTGAGCAACAGGAACTAGTCGCCCTGGCCCGGCGCATCGCCCGTGAGCAGGTAGCGCCCCGGGCGGCAGCGATTGATGAGGTCGGCGAGTACCCCGAGGAGATCTTCCGGGCTTTCCGCGACGCCGGACTGCTCGGCGTGGGTGTGCCCGAAGCGTATGGCGGCGCCGGCATGGGCACGCTGGGGCTCGGCTTGGCTGTGGAGCAGGTGGCGCAGTACTGCTGCGCCTCCGGGCTCATGCTGCTGCTGACGAAACTCCCGCTGATGCCGATCATGCTCGGCGGCACCGAGGAGCAGAAGCGGCATTATGCCGGGGGCACCGCCGATGGCAGCCTGCGCGGCGCCTTCTGCCTGAGCGAGCCTGACGCCGGCTCTGACGCTGCCAATATCCAGACCCGGGCCGTCAGGAAGGGCGACCAGTACATCATCAGCGGCACCAAGAACTGGATCTCCGGCGCCGGCCAAGCCGACTTCTTCACGGTCGCGACCAAGACCGACCCCGCGGCCGGCGCCCGTGGTATGTCGGTCTTCGTGGTAGAGCGCGGCACCCCCGGCCTCACCGTCGGCAAGAAAGAGCGCAAAATGGGCGTCAAGGGTGTGCCCATCCACCAGGTAGTCTTCGATGAGGTTGCCGTCCCCGCTTCCGCCATGCTCGGCCAGGAGCATCAGGGCTTCAAGGTGATCATGGGCACGCTCAACTCCGTCCGGCCGGTCGTTGCCGCCCGCGGGCTGGGCCTTGCCGAAGGCGCGATGATGTACGCCCTTGATTACGCCCGCCAGCGCAAGACATTCGGCAAACCGATTATTGAGCATCAGGGCCTCCAGTGGATGCTGGCAGATCTGGCCGTACGGCTGGAGGGGGCCCGCCTGCTTACCTACCGCGCCGCGATCGAGGTTGATCAGGGCCACACCGGCAAGGCGGATGCGTGGAAGCTGTCCGCCGCCAAGCTGAGTGCCACCGACCTGGCGGTGCAGGCCGCCACGGATTGCCTGCAGATCATGGGCGCGGCCGGCTACATGCAGGATTACCCGATGGAGCGGCACTACCGTGATGCCAAGCAGTTGCAGATCGTGGAGGGCACGAGCCAGATCCAGAAGAACGTGATCGGGCGGGCACTTCTGGAAGGGGATCTTCACTGGTGAACGCCCCGCTCTGGCTCCAGCTTGCGACAGCCTCGGCGGTCACGTTCGCCCTGGCGATGTTGGTCATCCTCATCTACCGCAGCGCCTCGCGCCACGAGGCGGAGGAGCGGAGCTATGAGATGCACGTCACGCCATATGTGCGCCGCCCGGCTCTGCTCTCGCCGGCGGAGCAGGTGCTCTACGGTCGGCTCCACCAGGCGAGCGGACCGGAGTTTCACATCTGCCCGAAGGTGCGGTTGCCCGATGCCGCCGAGGTGCGGGGCGATGCGCTGGAGTGGCAAAACGCCTGGAACCGGATCGCAGCCAAGCATCTCGACTTCCTGTTGGTTTCGGTTGACACCTGGCAGCCCATGCTGGCTGTGGAGCTGGAGGACACCGGGGACCGCCAGCGGCTCGATGATCTGATGGAGCGGGCCCTGGTAGCTGCTGGGCTGCCAATCTTGCGGATCAAGGCCCGCACGGACTACGATCCCATCTGGCTGCGGCAGGAGATTGATGTGAAGCTGAATCCGATTGCCCGCCGTGCGTGATAAAGACCGCCCCGGCCCTCATTTACCGAGGGTCGGGGCTGTTGCGCTTAGTTCTGGCCCCGCCAGCTGCCCCGCTGCTCGGGCGCAACCGATGCGAAGGAGTTGGCCAGGCTGCGTTCGAAGGCCGTGCCGTCCGGCAGGGTGCCAGTCATCGTCACCGATGCATTGTAGATGCCGTTGCGGGCCGGCTGCACGTTGACGTTTGCCGTGTGCCCGCCGGTCGCGGGCGTGAAGTTGATGTTCTCGCCCTGCTGCTCGCCGCTCATTTTCACGACGCCTTCCACCCGGCTCGACGCAGGGGTACGGGCGCCCCGGAATCCCGCGGCCAGCGCACGCTTTCCGCCCGGCGCGGCCACCGTCTGGCCGGCATCAAGCGTCGCCTCCAGGTCGCTGTCAAGGGCGGCGATCATCAGATAACCGGCCCGGGCGCCCGACGCAGTGCTGAGCGCCCAGGAACCCGAAGCGGGGGTCTTGACCGTTACATGGCCCGTCCAGGTACCGCCAAAGATCTGGTCCGCCGGCACCTGATCCGACATGGTGACGGCATGCGCCTTGCCGTCCGGCCCGGTGATCGTCGCCGAGAAGTCCGGATTCGAGGCGTAGATGGTGAAAGTGGCGCTGCGCACGCCCGACTCGAGCGGGAAGGCCGGGGACTCGGCGGTGCCCGTGACCTCGCCGCCCCGGAGGATGAGGTTGCCGGGGGAGTCTGGTGCGGCGGCGTTGCCTGCTCCGAGCCCGGCCGCAGCGCGCGCCGGCCCGGTGCCGGCAGCAGCGCGCGCCGGCCCGGTGCCGGCAGCAGCTAACAGGCCGCCCATCGCCACAGCGGGGGGCACATCGGCGGTGCGGATCACAGGCATGAAGTAGGACCAGGTGCGGCTGCCCATCTTGATCTCGTCATGGTCCCAGTAGCCTTCCTTCAGGTGGGTGCCGCCCGGGATCCGGGTGGAGCCCACGGGTACCACCCCGTCATCTTCACCGCCGATGAAGGCACAGCTATACCAGATGGCGGTGAAGAGCGGTCCGCACTTATATCCCGACAGCGTGTAGTAGGGGGTCGGATCCTTGCCATCGGTGACCGAACGGAAGTAGTTCATGTAGCCTGTCTGCATGGAGTAGGTCGCATCGTTCTGTGCCCCGAAGATCTCCGCCAGCCACCAGGTCCACGTGGAGTATGCGTAGTCAGCCAGAGGGGTCCCGTGATGTGGCGAGCCGAGGGTGACCACACGGCTCACCTTGCCGGCTGCGCCATAGTGGGCAAGGGCTGCGTTCGTGTCGACGCCGCCCTTGGAGTGGGCAACGACGGTCAGCTTGGCTACGCCGAAGTGGCTGCGGACCTTGTCGATGAGCGTGTTCAGCAGGGCGCCGTTGTCCCACATCATTTTGTCGCCGTACAGGTCGACAAACGCGGTGCGGTAGCCGTTGTTATAGGCGTAGGTGTACATATCATTGGTGCCGTGATAACTGGTCGTGCCCCACCAGGTCTCGGCGCAGGAGCCCATGCCGTGCACGAACAGCAGGACCGGCTTGGTGTAGTCGACATTAGGCGGCGTGGCGCCGAGGTACCAGCTGCCGGGCGTGCCGCAGGGGGTCCCGCCGCCCATGATGCTGATGCCCTGGAGGGCAGGGGTGGGCGGTGCCTTTACAGTGCCGGCACCGGCCGCATGCGGGAGAATTGTAATCGCCAGCAGGGTCAGCACAATCCAGAGGGAAAGACGCCTTCGCAAAGAGACCCACCTCTATCCCATAGAATGTAGGTCTATATTCGAAATAATGATATATTATCCTGTTGTCCGATGTTTGTTCGGCAAAGATAGGTCTTTGGTCCTAATCCCGCCGTACAGGGGCGAATTGGCGGGCCATCTCGACGTATGCCGCCCGAAACCAGGGGTGGATCACCGCCATCTGCCCCCGACGTTGCCAGCCCCAGTCGAGGAAGCACCAGACCGCCCGGTTGAGCGACTCATCCAGCGCCGCAGCCATCTCATGGCGATACGGCGCGTGCTCTGGGTCCCAGGAGAGCTTGTCGGCTGCGAAGAGCACGCGGTCGAGGAGGGTCGCCCCCGCTCTGAGAGTTGTGTGGCAGCGCATGGCCGCCAGTACTTGCGGGTCTGTGACCGCGAAGAATTGCTGAGCAAAGATGGCTGAGAGCTTGCCGTGAAGCATCCCCGGGGCCTGTCGCTCCGCCGGGAGCAGCTCCAGGCCGGCGGATTCGGCAGCAGAGAGCATCTCAACTGCTGGCAGGACCAGGCTGATGTCATGCAGCCACGCGGCAGTGAGGGCGGCCGCGCGGTCGACGCCCACCCGGTCCGCAATCTGTCCGGCCTGCGCCGCCACCCGTTCAACATGGTCGGCGATGCCGGCCAGGCCGTGGTGCCGGAGGAAGGCGGGGGCGTCCACGGACAGGTCCCCGGTTAGCGTGAAGTCCGCGGTCAGGCTGGTCACGAAATCAGGCATGTGCGATCACTCCTGTGCCCGTATGCCCTTTCGACGGCGGGTACCTGGCTCCGGTTCCACGTATGTGAAGGTGAGAAGCCCCCGTGACGGCCATTACGTCAAGGGGGCTTCCAGCTTATGCGCTTGCTGCGTCGTCCTTGGGCTGCTCGGGCTGCGGAGTGGACTTGGTCTGCTCGGCTGCGCCACCGCTTTTCTTCTTCTTGGTCCGCTGGGGGTCGATCGGGACAAACCGTGCCTTGCTGAAGAGGAATACCAGGGCGTCGCCGATTTTCGGGAGCGTCCTGCGGACGATTGGCACATAGCCCCGGTGGCCGTGGGGGATTACGAAACGGCGGAGGAGGATGAACCGGCGCATATCGAGGCGCACTTTCCCTGTCTTGGGAGATTTCCTCACCATGATGGTATTGTCAGCACGGGCCAGCACCGGCTGCGCTGCAACATCTTCGGGGTCGTCGGGTACATCATGAAGGGCGAGCACACCGGGCAGCCCATTGCCCCGTGTCAGGTCTACATTAATTTCGGCCAGCCTCCGCAATGCCAGTGCGGTGGGCTCGACCATGTAGCTACCCGCTGTGAAGATTAGTTCAGGTTCAAGCATACCCTTCGTGCGGTCCTCGACACCGGACATGTTCAGCGGCTTGGGCTCAGCAGGCTCGTTGTTCTTGGCACTTTCATTCGCCATGGAATTCCTCCTCATGTTTACCGTTTAATGCCATATTAGCGCATGAGACACATGGGTGTAAATGGCTAAAAGCAATATAAATTCTGAACTTTGATGAGGGTACCGGAATGATGGCTGGGCCGATGGTTATCGAACGGGATCGCGGTCTTCCCGAACGGGATCGCGGTCTTCCAGAATGCGATGCGGCTCTTCCCGAACGCAATGCGGCTCTTCCCGAACGCGATGTGGGTCGTCCCGAAAGAGATCTGAGTCGCCCCGAAAGGGATCTGGGTGTTCCCGAAAGGGGACGCGGGCCGCCCCGAAAGGGATCTGGCTCTTCCCGAAAGCGATCTGGCTCTTACTGAAAGCGATCGCGGCGTTACCGAAAGGCGACAAAACAAGACAGAGCCGCGAACTTTCTCGCGGCTCTGTCCGTATGTGTATGTGGCGGCGCCTCGTTGACCAGGAAGGGGGTGGACGCATGAGCAAGCTTGGCGAACAGGTCTTTTGGCTCGTTCTCTTGGCCCTCTTGCTGAAACTCCTCACCGTTAACCTCTAACGGGTGAGACCCTCACCCTGCAGGGAAACTAGACAACGGCGGCCGCCGGGCTCGGTGTATATCCACCGGGCCTCTTTTATTCTAACCAGAAACTACCGGAATATACCAGCCGGGTAACCAGAGGTGTAATTGTTCAAACGACTCCTGAATAGATCGCCGCCAAATCTATTGACAGTCGATATATCAACCCGACGGCCGTAACCTGACCACACCACGGAGGCGTGACGGAAGATGCAAAAGCAGACCGAGACGCGGGTCCGCTTCTGGGCAAGCTGGGATTTCGAGAAGGAAGAGCAGTGGCTGGACAATCTGTCCAGCGAGGGACTCCATCTTAAAAAGGCCTACCCCTTTTGGACCATCCTCTCCAAAGATCCGTCCGCCCGCTACGTGCACCGGATTGACCACCGGCCAGGCCTTGCCAACAAGGCGGAGTTCCAACACTACGTAAACCTATATGCGGA
>JAQBPS010000623.1 GCA_028287415.1 Bacillota bacterium
CTGACCGCTGTTGACCGTGGCTGACCCCTGCATCTGGCACGGCTGTGGCACGCACGATCCCCTTGATGCGGGCTTGCCGGGCGGGACCGCCGCTGGCGAGTCGCCGAGGTGCCTCGGGGAGCGACGATGCGCACGCTTTCCAAGTCTGTTGGTTGGGTGCTGAGGGCGTCCATCGCCGTTCACCTGCGTTCCTGTCCGGTCCGCTCCGCTGGCGGGGATCGGCTCGGGCCTGTCCTGAACGACAGCGAACGCAGCTGAATGAGACGGAAACTGAGACGGACCCTGCCTATGCAGACTGTCGGGCTCGAAGCCTGTGCCTGCCCCCGGACCGCCGCGGCCTCGGCTGCGGCCTGGCGTTGAGGGGCCTCGTGCGGCAGAACGTCGCTGACTCGGGTCGAAGTGCTGCCTCGGCCAAACGCTTAGAAGGTGCGGACACATCCTTTGCAGCGTGGCCCGGTCGACTTGCATCACTACCGTGGCAGGCTGTCCCCTCTCGTTGCCGTCAGCGTTGCCGTCGCTGCGGGCGGTATCAAGGGCGCCGAAGATCGATCAACAGGCATCAACGCCGTACGATGCCGACGTGCAGTCTGGTCCGCTAGTCGCATCGTTGCAGGACACGTTCCACCACCCAAGTAGGACCATGCACCCGATGACGAGAAGTGCGTTCTGCACAACCTTCAAGCCGTCGTGATCTCGGCACGCAGTGCAAAGGCCACTGCGTGCCCAGAAGGCCTTGTCTGCCTTGGTCACTTCGAACTCAGTCAGGACACGTTCACAACGCTGACATTGCTGATCAGCCATCTGCCCCCCACGATGCCGAAGCGGCAGACGCTCCTGCTCACGCTCGTAATCGCGGCAGTGGAGGCATAACGGTGCGGCTGGGTGGTACGCCTGCGTCGCCAGGGTTTCAGCCACTGTGAGAGGTCGGGCACAGTGTCCACAGTGGGCCACAGCCATCGGTCCGGCACCGCGATACGGAGCAGGGCCAAGACGGGGGTCCGGTGCCTGATGGAACTTTGCTCGATGAGTACTTTCTCGCCGGTACACGCCGTCCGGCCCCTTGATCCATCGCTCTGCCATGGCCTCCCCTGCCAGTCCAGCGGCGGGGAAGCATACCAACACCAGCGGCCGTCCTTCCCCGTGCGCGCTTCTGGCACGGCCACAGCACGCTCGTGTCATGGAGTGGGAGGCAAGCCATTGATCCGCGGGTATGACCCACACGCGGCCCCCGCCGCCCTGTAACCGAGCGCACATGATGAAGGGCGTCCTCCAACTTCAGGAGCGACGCCCTTCATCATGTGCCCCCTACCCGAGTCGGTTGCCGCCGCGCTGCGCGCCCACATGCGCGCCCACATGCACGCCTGCAATCACCCTGCCGTGGAAGAAGCCTGAGGGGCCCAAGGTCACCAAGCGGCTGTACTTCACGAACACGGCCGGCGGGATCGTGTGGCGGAGCAACTTCAATGTTCAGGAGTGGAAGCCCGCGCTTGCGGTCGCTGGCCTCATCCCGGACGCCGGGCCGGACGGCAATTACGAGTCGGCGCGCGAGCACGGCATGCATGCGCTGAGGCACTTCTACGCGTCCGTTCTGCTGGACGCCGGGGAGAGCATCCAGGCCGTCAGCCAGTACCTGGGACATACCGACCCGGCCCTGACGCTGCGGGTGTACGCCCACATCATGCCGTCCAGTCAGGAGCGGACGCGTAAGGCCGTCGACCATGTGTTCCTGAAGGTCGCGGATCGAAACCGCTAACGTTGATCAGCTGCCCAACCGCGCTTCCGGCATCGAGAGTGCCGGCGAGCTTCTGGGTACCTGCATGGACCTGGTACACCTGCGGGCCCCATAAACTGGGGCCCGCAGGGACAACTCCGCGCAAGTCGTGATGCGCTATTTGTATGCGGCAAGGGCGGCGAAGTAGACACCAAGACTGCTGGCTGCGGCGCCCGCGCCAGTGAGGAGCGCGTTCGGCATGCTAGCGCCGGATCGGTAGGCAAGTAGGCCCGCTGTGATCGCGATATTGAGAGCCACAGAGAGGGCAAGCAGCAGGGACAGGAACTGGACTTGGTTCATCACGTGGACTCCCGTGATTAAGGACGGCCTAGGGCGGGCCGTACGCGACGAGTCCGAAGCTGCCTGTCCAAGTAGCCGTCCAAGAGGAGTCCCTCTCGGATTGGACACCGTAGCGCCAAGCTGGGCAGATGGGTCGCTAAGGGTCACGGCTCGACTGACGTTGTTGTCCACCCAATGTCCAGGGGGCATGCTGGACACCCTCTCCTGAGCTGCGAGTGTAAAGCGTGTGGTGATGACAGAACCGACGGCGGCGAGAACATCCGAATTCGCTGGGCAGATCGACAAGTTGGCCGCGTTTCGAAACAACCAACTGCAACGTCAACCGTCGGACCGTACCTTGGCTGAGGCCGTCGGGGTCAGCCCAACCACGATCGGGGACTGGTTGCGCGCCGACCGGTTTCCCCAGCGGGTCGAACTGCTGCTGGAATTGGTGCGGGCAGTGCAGTTACAGGCTGAGCACGCAGGGCTAGCCGACGCCCCAACGGCTGCGGAGCTTCTGGATACGCAGCGGTGGCGTCTCCTGTACCAAGCCGAGGCTCAACTGCGCGCGCACGGGACACGTGTAGCGGTGGCAGCTCAGCAGGGCCGTGCGGTGCTGGAGCGTATGCGGCCGGGCCAACCGTTGGGAGCGATATCCGACCCGTTTCATCTAGAGGTACACCACGCCATCGACTCTTCGGTTGCGGGTCTACCGATGCTTCCGCCGTACGTTCCGCGCGAGCACGACTACCGGTTGGCCAAAGTAGTGGCGCGGGTCGCCGCTGGTAAGAGCCAGATCGCGGTGCTGGTGGGCGGGTCCTCGACCGGCAAGACGCGGGCCTGCTGGGAAACGCTAAAGACGCTACGCGCTCAAGATGAGCCATGGCGGCTGTGGCACCCTATCGATCCCTCCCGGCCCGACGCTGCCCTAGCTGAACTACCCAGCATCGCCCCATACACAGTGGTCTGGCTTAACGAGGCCCAGTTCTACTTGGCGCCTGACAGGCTCGGAGAGCAAGTTGCCGCGGGCCTGCGGAATCTCCTACGCGAGCCGGGCCGAGGACCGATCCTGGTGCTGGCTACTTTGTGGCCGGAGCACTGGAGCACGCTGACTACGCGTACCAAGCCGGACCTGCACGCCCACGCCCGAGAGTTGTTGGACGGGAACAAGATCAAAGTGCCGGATGGATTCACCGGCGCCGACCTTGCCGAGCTGACAGACAACGCCAATCTCGATCCCCGACTCAGCGAGGCCGCCGAGAACGCTCGCAACGGTCAGATCACCCAGTACCTGGCCGGGGTACCGGTCCTATTGGACCGATACCACGAAGCTCCTCCTGTAACCAAGGCATTGGTCCACGCGGCCATGGACTCCCGTCGCCTCGGTGCCGGTCCTCGGCTGCCACTGACACTGCTGGCAGACGCCGCGCCTGGTTACCTCACCGACCTAGAGTGGGATCAGACCAGCGACGACTGGCTGCAACAGGCCTTGGAGTACACCGCCACCCCATGCAACGGCATCCCCGGAATCCTTATCCCCGTCAAAACCGGTGCACCTCTCAACCAACGCAACCGCCGCATGGGCACCCTCGCCAGTCCCGCTGCCGGGCGGCGGCCCGAATCCGGGCACGCAACGCTGTACAGGCTGGCTGACTACCTCGACCAGTACGGCCGCCGCCACCGCATCGACCACATCCCTCCCATCGCCTTCTGGACCGCAGCCGCCTCTCACGCCCACCCCACTGACCTCACAGCACTCGGCAACGCAGCCTGGCAGCGCGGCCTCTATCGCGACGCCGTCCAGCTCCAAAAACATGCCATCACCCATGGCGACCAAGACGCCTCCACCACACTCGTCGATCATCTCCACACCCTGCATCCAGACGACCGCCGCCCGGCCCAATGGGTCACAGCCAACATCGCTTTTGACGACCCGGGCCATGTGATCAAGCTACTCGACAGATTTCGCGGGGGTCGGGCGGACGAAGAGCTAACCGCCTTGGCCGAGCAAGCCGCCACCCGCGTCGCCCTCGACGATGGGCAACAAGTGGCCGAGCTGCTGAGCAAATTGCGGGAAGTTGAGGCAGACGAACAGATCACCGCACTGCTAGCCCGCGACCCCGCCACCCACGTCGCCATCGACGATGCGCAACAAGTGGCCGAGCTGCTGAGCAAATTGCGGGAAGTTGAGGCAGACGAACAGATCACCGCACTGCTAGCCCGCGACCCCGCCACCCACGTCACTCTCAATGACCTGGACTCGGTGGCTTGGCTGCTGAAGGGACTACGGGAGGCAGAGGCAGACGAACAGGTCACGGCCCTGGCCGAGCGAGCCGCTGCCTACGCGGCTCTAGGCGACCCGGGCGGGGTGGCCGATCTGCTGTGGGAACTGCGGGAGTCTGGAGCAGACGAACAGATCGCTGCACTCCTGGCCCGCGACCCCGTGGCCCACGTCAACATCCCTCTCGACAACCCGTTCGCTGTGCCCTGGTTGCTGGAGTCCCTTCGGCAGGCTGGAGCGGACGAGCAGGTCACCGCGCTGCTGACCCGTTCCCCCGCCCCCCATCTCGACGTAGCTCTCGACGACCCCGCTGCTGTGGCCGAATTGCTGAACGAACTGAAAGATGCTGAGGCAGAGGAACTCATTAGTGCGCTGCTAGCCCGCGACCCCGCAACCCACGTCGCCCTCGACGATGCGCAACAAGTGGCCACGCTGCTGTGGGAACTGCGGGAGGCCGGAGCAGACGAACAGATCGCTGCACTCCTGGCCCGCGACCCCGCCACCCACGTCGCCCTCGATGATCCGAACGCCGTAGCCCAGCTGCTGTCGATATTCCAGTTGACGGCAGCAGACGAACAAGTCACCAGACTGCTAGTCCGCGACCCCGCCACCCACGTCTCGCTTAACATCCCGGGTTTGGCCGTACTGCTGCAGATACTGCGGGAAGCCGGAGCGGAGGAACAGGTTGCAAGGCTGCTGGCCCGCGACCTCGCCACCCACGCCGATATTGAAATAGGAAACCCGTCCACTGTGCCAAGGCTGTTGGAAGAACTACACAACGCACAGGCGGACGAACAGGTCGCCACGTTGGCCGAGCGGGCTGTCATCCACCTCCCTCTCAACAACGCCGACGGCATCGCCCAACTCCTGGAAATTCTCCTAAAGGTCGGCGCAGACCAACCGATCGCTGCACTCCTGGCGCGCGACCCCGCCACCCACGTCGCCCTCAACAACACGAACAAGGTCAATTGGCTACTGAACGCTCTACAGGCAGTCGGCGCGGAGGAACAGATCAGCACGCTTATCGAACGTTTGCCTTCCGCAGGGCACATCGATCGATTCGTCGAACTCAGTGATCACGAGAAGCGATACAGGTTCGGGCGAGAGCCCGACGGGCAGCCTGCCGCCCCCTGGACGTGGGAGGACCTGGAGTGATCGACGCGGTGTCGGTCGACCGGGGCCCAAATGCAGGAACGACGGATCAGTAGGCCGGCGCGCTCGGAGAAACGCCCTGTCGAAACCCAGTGAGGTTGACGGCCCAGAGACGGCCCGACGGCGTGACCCAGTGCCGTTCCCGCGCCAAACACGCAGGTAGGCGCTCGTTCCCGCCAGATCACTGCCAGTTCTCCGGGTGCAGGCATGGTCGTACCAGTGTCGCAGATCAACTCGCGCGCCCCAGGTGAAAGGGGTGAGGGGATGGTCATCCCCGGTGGACCCCTGTCAACTTTGGCCGACCTCGCACGGCCCAGAGACGGCCCGGGCACGCTGATGCGCTGCGTATCTGATTCGTGCCCTCGATGGATCAGTGATCGATCAAAAAAGATCACCCGCAGGCGGCCAGGACTCCGCGGAGAAAGTCAGGCCACTGTCCCTCCGCTCCGTTGGCACGACGTGCATTGTGAAGGCTGAGCTGCAAGGTCTTTCTAAGAGGGTGGGGAGACAGCATGATCGCCTCATTGCGTTGGGCGAGTCGCTGGAGCTCGTCGCGAGTGGGGAGCCGGTCACTCTTGGCGCTGTTGCAGACATCGTGGGCTGGGGCGAGGTTCCAGATGACGTCCAGATCGGGCCCGTGCCAGCCGGCCACGCTGCCGTATCGCCGCATGAATGAGTACGGGAAGACGTGGTCAATGGCGATCTTGCTGTCGGAAGTGATGATGTCGGTGCAGATGAGGCATCGGCCGTGCTGGAAGCCGATCAAGGCTTCGGCGACCCCGGTGACCGAGCGGCGTCGGCGCTTGTCGGTAAGTGTCAGGGTGGCCCAGTCGACGGTGACGCCTTCGCCGACGAGGCTGCGACCGACGCCCGCTGCGAAGGAGCTCTCCACGATGTTCCACCGCGCCCCCAGCTCGGCATGCAGACCGGCCGCTTGTTCCGACCGGGCGACCTTGTGCAGAGCAGGTGTCAGGCGCACAACGCGCTCGCGCGGGCTGCCCTCCAGTTCGTAGAAGCGATGAGGTATCTCGGTGCCGCCTCGCAGGTTATGGAACTTTTGCATCACCATCGCCGGTATAGAGCGGACCGCCGCCTGGTGTAGCCGCTCGGTGGGATGGCCGAGCACCTTCGACTCCTCGGCCTCGCGCGCGGCTACGGCCAGGAAGTCCGACTCGCTGACCGACATCCCCGTCGGCGCTTGGGGCGCTGTGGCCAGGTGCTCCACCAGTCGCATGGTGTATGGCAGGGCGAGTTCGCTGAGCGGGACGTCTGTTCTGCCTTGTTCGGCGTGCTTGAGCAAAGCGGCGCCGAGAGCGAACTTGTAGGTGCGGGAGTTGGCACCCATCAAGATGGCGAGTCGCCAAGAGGTCCGGGCACACGGGTCGGATGCGTAGAAGTCCACCGCTAGTCGGTTTTCCTGGAATTGAGGGGGGATTTGTTGCGCAGAGCGATCGTGCTCCAGTGCACGTCGTCCCGACCGAGGCGATCTGAGCGCTCGCTGAGGTGGACTACACACAGGTCGAACCTGTTAGCCAGTGCGCCTGTCTCGATCGGCGAGACTTCGAACATCCGTCGTCCTTGCGGGACGGGGCCATGCCGCAGCGACATGATCACGTGGCCACCTGGCATCAGAAGTTCGTGGATCCGCCGCATGGAGTGGAACCTTTCCTGTTCGTCCAGGTGCATCCATACGGCGCTGAGTAGGATGAGGTCGAAGCTTCCGTGGAGGCTCGTCAGGGCGGGAAGGGCGTCGTCGATCCACTCGACGGCGGATCCAGCGTGGAGCCGCTGCCCGATCTGCCGTAGTTCCAGGGTCGGTTCGACGGCCACGACTCGGTGCCCACGCTCTGCCAGCGCGGCAGCGTCCCGGCCGGTACCAGCACCGATGTCGGCAATCGTGCTCGGTGCTGCCGGTATCAAGTGCAGCACCTCTCGGTGCACGATATCGAAGGTTACGCTCTCGTACTGGCCGGCCAGCGCATCAGCATTCTCACCGTAGCCCGCCATCCCGGCGGGCCTTGGCTGCATAGTCATCGAGACCTTTCCCCACTCCCTCCCGATGCCTGAACATCCGCACGCTACGGCATCGAGCCCGTCAATCCCCACCCGCTGTCATACGGTCGGCTATGCCTGCCCGCCGGTTACTCCCCGATCGGTAGCTCACGCGCCCGCTGCCGGGCCTTCGCCCGCAGCTCCTTCAGCTGGGCATGGAAGGCATTGTGCCGATTCTGCTCAAGATTCAGCGGCAGGTCGAGTTTCCCAATGAGCTCGCTCTCCATATGCCACGGCTCCAGATGCTCCACCCAGCAGACCCGGGCGTGCTCGGCCAACCACGCCGTCAGCTCCGCCTCGCCCTGCTTCCCGAACGTCATCCGCTTGCCGCTGCCTACACGCCGCAATTCCAGGCCCAACAAGCAGCCGAGGGTAAGTCTCAATGTGGACCCCTCCGCGTTACCGCGGAAGTGGTACCGCACCCGCGTCCGCAGGTTCTGCTTGCTGCTCCGCGTCGCCATGTGCCGGGGCGCGATCCCCACGTACAGCAACTCATCTGTCGGTAGCCCCTCATACGGCGACTCGGTGAACCGCCACCCGTAAACCCCTGGCACCACCGGCACCGGACCCGGCCGCCCCATCACCTCGCCCGCCCCCCACAGCCGGTCCGGATTTATCAGACCCTCAGCGCTCACCTGTCATCCCTCCCTTGAACAAGCCTCCGGCGCACGGTACCCCTCCCCACCGACATCACCGCACACGGCTCCGGAGGCCAGATGAGACCGTTGCTCTTTTGTGCCGCTGACCTGCGTGGGAGCAGCGACGGTGGGGCCCGCACGGCAAGATCATTACGCCCCTATTACGTGGGCGGCCTGTCGGGTACTCGCTGGCGCCCGTATCGTCGGAGGCATGATCTCGGAGCACGGGGAGGAACGTTGAGCGCGAACGCGTGGACGGGCATCGCGACTGTGGTCTCGCTCCTCGCCTTCGCCACGGCGGCGGCTGCGCATGTGAGGCAGCGTCGGGCGGAGGATTTCAGGCTGGCCCGGGACCTGCACGTAGATCTCACAACCGGTGAAGTGGCAAAGGCACGCGAGGTCCTGGGCACACTCGTGCACGACGGTAGTCGGATCAAGGATGAGGACATCCCACGCGTTCGTACGTCCTACTTCACGCTTCTCTGGTGCTTCGAGCGGATATACGCAGGTCGGTGCGCCATCGCTGATGGTTGGACATTCGGAAACCGGCCGTTGAGGTTCCTGGATCGCCTGGTCGTCTGGCAGGTGGAGTACTGGGCCGAGAACCTGGGCCCTGCGAAGGAGGCGTTGGAGGCCCGGCTCGGTGTTCAGTTGTCCGATGGCAAGTCGCGGCTGGCTCTCGACGCATTGAACCAGGCGATCCCCCGAGAAATCCGGGCGGAGACTTCCCTGTAGGCGCCCACTGTGGCCAACCCAACGATCCATGGAGACGGGAGGCATCGGGCATGGTGACGGAGTTCACGGCAGAGGCTGCGAGCAGCGTCCTCCAGGAGGCATGTCGTACGGCGGGGCTGGACCCGTCAGGTGCCGAACTTCTAAGGCTGGGCTCCAACGCGGTGTATCGGTTGATGGCTTCCTCCGCGATCGTCCGCATCGCACGGAACCCCGACACCCTGGACGAAATGGAGCGGGTGGTCCGGGTCGCTCGGTGGCTGGAGACGGAGAATTTTCCCGCTACCCGGGCGCTGGCGGGGGTCACCCAACCGTCGCTGATCGCTGGTCGCGTCGTGACGTTCTGGGAGAGTGCACAGGAGCGAGTGGAATACGCCACGGTGGGAGAGTTGGCCGACCTGCTCCGCCGGCTGCACTGGCTTGAAGAGCCGGAGTCCCTGCGCCTGCCCTACTTCGACCCCTTCGCCAAGCTGTCGGCTTCGCTACGGCGGTTGGACGGCGTGGCCGAAGATGACCGCGCGTTCCTGGAGGAGCGGGCCGGGAGGCTCAACAAGGAGTACGACCGGCTGGACTTCGTCCTCCCCTTCGGAATGATCCACGGTGACGCGAACATCGGCAACGTACTCCGGCATGCGGACGGCCATGCCATCCTGGAGAGTGCTGTGCGGATCGTCGCCGAGACCGGCAAGCCGATCGCGCAGGTCGCGAGGGACCTGGGGATCAACGAGATCACGCTGGCCAGCTGGGTGTCCCGGGCCCGCAGGGCCGGCGGTGCGGGGCGGTCGGCGAGAGCGAGGAGCTCACGCGGCTGCGGCGGGAGAACGCGCAGCTGAAGAAGGACAACAAGGAACTGGGGATGGAGTCCGGTCTGGGTGCTCCTTCGCTCGCGATGGCCGCGGTCCCTGCCAGTTCGGCTACCAGGAGCCTCTGCGTCCCGAACTGCCGACGGGGCGGTTGCTGAGGTTTGACGGGCTGGCCAACCGGGCACCTGGGGTCGGTGACGATCGGCTGCGGTCGCGGTGGTTGCTGTACTCGGCTGCTGTACCGCAGCCTTGCGAGGCGCCTGGGTCACCTTCCACTGGCAGGTCATCATTGTTCGTCGTTGGCTGTTGAAGGCGCTTGACAGCAAGGGCCAGTTAAAGCGAACCGCCACCGTCAACCCCTTGCCGTGCGCCAAGGTGAGTAATCCTCGCTGCATCAAGGAGGCCCATCATCTCTTCAGTAAACAAAAGAGGATAAAGCGTTGCGCAAATCTCTTTCACCAGAGGCAGCGGAGCGCCATTTCCGGCGCAGTTCAGCTCAATCATTTCAAACACAGCCCTAATCATGGCTTTCCGTGTCGCCTCGTCAAGATTTTCCGGGCTCTCCTGCTTCAGATGCTCCATGACGACGTGCGGAAAGTCTTCGGTGAAACCGCCGGACGGCTTCACAATCTGAGCCGAAACCGAGAAATCGAATATAAGAGACGCGAGCACTCCTTTATAGAAGTCCACACTCGCATCGATCTCCATTTCTAGCGCCTCCTCCAGACCGGAGCGCCCGTAGACTAGTGACCTATTTGCATGCTCGATGCGAGCGGCCCAGGCGAGCGTCGCGACGGCAGCTTGATCGAACGGTAGCTCCCGTGAAAACTGAAGAGATCGGTTGGCTCCGTGGCGATCTGCGAGCTCCACATGATCAAACTGTCCCTGAGGCAGCGTGAACCACCCACGATTTCCTTTGACATCCCACAGAACGACGATCACCAGGTCGGCTGTTCTCGCCCAACGTAAGATTTGACCGGCTTTCACTCTTACTGACGGCAATCGTCCGGCCGAGCATTCTCGCTCCGTGCCTTTGACCTGAACCCATACCCTCGCCGGGTCCATACGCTCTTCGAAACATATTTGGACCAATAGGTCCTCGCCGTAATCTTCATGTATTTCGTCTACGGCGTGTCCCTGTACGTTCCATTCGCGACGCACTGCAGCCACAGCAAGCGAAGCGATCCTGTGCTGGACCGGCCTGTTGGTCATTCTTTCCCCGGCAATTCTCATGTCGTGTGACTTCCAGAGATTCAGGATGGGCTGACGATGAAGAGTCTGTCTGCTCTGCTGCTTGCGAGGTTATGGCTTCCTTGATGGCTGCGGGTACAGGTGTATGTTACAGCTTTATATTTGGCACACAATTTGAATCATCGCATGACTTGCCCTCATTTACCCACCTGCGGCAGGATGGGCATCGGACCTCTTCGTACAATTTGAGAACTGCTTCACCAAAATGTTTCGCTTCGTTCAAACTCAACTCAAGGATCTTGGGATCAGCATGAGCCGCTAGATTTCTCAGCGCACGGTCAGCCGATAGATCCCGAATCTGAGGTTCGAGTCGGGTGCTTCGCAGTGCTCCTTCCGTTGCTGTCCAGAGGTCAGCCAACATGTAATGCCCATCCTGCTTGAATGGAACCAGAAGGCTGAAACGCGCACACATTTCTCGGCAGATTTTCTCTAGCAAAGGTCCGGCACGCCCAACAATAGATTCTGGTTCGCCATGCTCAAGCATGAATAGAAGATCTTTGGTTATCGTATCAATTCCAGGTGGATGGAGCACGGGTCCGCTTTGGTAGCTCCAATCTTTAATCAGATGCTCGCCGTACCGGTGCCCGTGAGAGTTAAACAGAGACCTCAAACGCTCTAGCCACAACCGGTCATGTACCGTGAATATCAGTTGCCAGTCTTTGAATGTCCTCAGAACGTGATTCATGAAATCTTGTCTCACGCCAGCATCAACGCTCTGCATCACATCGTCAAGAATCAGGATCTTCGACTGCCCGCGCTCGGCCGCTTTCTTTGCGACTGAGGTAAAGAAGAGCAAGGCCAAGAGGTCTCTGTAAGCTTCCGAGAATATCTGCTGCGGGAAGCAACTCTTGCCGCCAGGCAGCCCCACTCTGATGTCGAGAGACAACGGGCCCGACCTGCCAAATACGATGTCGATGCGATCGACGGGATGCTCACGACAAATGGCCTTGAAGGCTACCGTTATCTCATCGGCAACCCCCTGCAGCGCAACTTTCAGTAGTTGTGTTTGCCGACGATGCAAAACTGGGTTCAGATGGTTCTCGGCCTGGGAAACCTTTCCCTTTATCTGCGCCATTTGGCCATACACCTGCGAAAGCCGCTGTATGGCTTGTCGCAGTTCCGGGTCAACCCTTGCCCAATCGCCATCATCGCTGAACTGGCGTGGCGTCTTAGTCTGATATATGGAATTCTTGATTACCTTAGAGAGTTGGTCGCGGTTATCGATATCGCTCCCATTGACACCCAGCAAGGGAGCCAAACGCTCCACATACGTTGTCCGCTTGATACGGAGTTCGGTGAGTTCTGTTTCCAGTCGATGGGCTATCTCCCCCGGGCGTATAGCGAGCTTCTCGGCATCTACCGGAAAGTAGTCGAGTAGAATTGATCCTCGACTGAGCGCCCCAGTATCAAGAAAGCGAAGGATATCTGCGCGCTGGATGGTAACGGGAGCTAGGCGAAATCCAGGTCGCACATAGAGCGGATCCGCCACGACGCTACCGCCAGAATTCGTTATAACCCGTCGCTCAACTTTAGTTCCGTCTGATAGATCGACCCGAGACCAGCTATCATCAGGAGTTGATAGCGACCGAAGGGCTGGAGCTACAGGAGAGTCGTACAGGGTCGATCGGCCGATTCTTCCTTGAAGCGCAAACTCAATCGCGTCCACGATGGTCGATTTCCCACTGCCGTTTTCGCCGAAAATTAGTGCAGAAACTGGCTCTCTTCTTTGTACAAATGAAACTTTTAGAGGGTTTAGTGCTCCCCGAATTCCACACAGTTCAACTGAGCGGATCTTCACCTCGGCATCTGATTTGTCATATTCGATCTCAGGGTTAGATTCGTTAGCCTCATCGTGCTGTTCGGAGGCAGCTTCGGCGAGTAGATCTGCTGCAGATTCTGTCGCGATTCCCCGGCTCTCGGGTATGAGGAGTTCGGTCTTGTGGCCTAGTGCGCGGACTCTACTGAAGTCCTTACGCAATACTGCTGCATCAAGATCACGTGCAAGGAAATTGACCCAATCTGGTGATACTGATTCCGTGGCGGTCAGTTTTGCGCTAATCTCATGCCGAATACCCTGGGGTAGACGAACACCTCTTCCTGCTTCGTCGGCCAGTAGCAACGCTGCGCGACGGACCCCTTCCGTTGGTAGAGTATGGAAGCGAGCCAAATACGTTGATGCGAAACAGAGTTGTGTGAGCGCATCAATGAGCCGAGATGGCTCGCTATCGTTTGCGGCCTCATGTGCGAGGCGCTCTGCATGGCAAAAAAGGAGGTGGACAGTATTCGATGCGGAAAGTCGTCGTTTTTGGATAGCTGCTAGGATCTCCTTATCGCTTGCATGGCCCCATTGTTCTATGAGCGTTGCAGGTGCGGGAGCAACGAGCCACCGTGCGCGGACAACTGCCTGTATCTTGTCTGCAGCATTAACGAGTTCTGCGAACTCTGTCTCCGGCTCATCGCCCGCGACAAGGGTTTCTTGCTCTCGCACGCATAACCTCCAGCTTTCCTCTACTGGCACTCATGTCTGGCGCAGACACCCCTGATCGCTACGGCTACTGAGGCTGAACTCGTGCGGTCATGGGGGTGCCGCTACAGGTCTCATTTTGGCATGTGGGCCACTTCGGCGTAGCGCTTCTTCCACCATCGCTTCACCGGCAGGAGTGGGGTGGGTCCCTCCTCGGTCGGGCAGATTTGCCGGACCAGGTTCTCCAGGGGCCGCCAAGGCTCACACCGTGACGCTCGCGCTCGGCCTTGCCGGCCCCTGGAGGTTCCTGGTAAGCCCCCGGGGGCCGACCGAGGAGGGACCCACCCCGCGACCCACTCGCCCCAAACCACGATCTAGCTGCGGACGAACACGACCCCCGCCCCCTTCGAGACCTCCCACGGGGTTAGGTGTCAAGCCGCTGCCTCTTGGGGAGGGCCGGGGGTTCGGG
>JAQBPS010000651.1 GCA_028287415.1 Bacillota bacterium
CTGGTAGCCGACCTCAAACTCAGCCCGCTGCCGTCCGCCCTCCAGCGCTTCGCGGAGCGGGCCGGACACAAGGAAATCAAGAACTTCACCGACAATCTCGTGCTTCAGCAGAAGGTGGGCATCAGCCTGGCGGATGCGCTCCGTGACGAGGAGCGCCACTCCCGGGTCCTGCAGCAGGAGGCGGCTCGCCAGCGCATCCGCGCCGGTGCAGTCACCATGGCAGCGGTCACGGCGGTGCTCCTGGCGAACGGGTTGATTCTCTTGGCCCTCCCGGTTGTGGGGCAGTGGGTGTCGCTCATGGGGGGACAAGTGGTTCCGTAAGCAAAAGGGGAGGGTTGCCGGATGAAGGCTCAATTGGCATACCTGATGGCCGTGATGCGCAGTGAACGGGGCGGCATCGATTCCTACGTGACCACGGCCGTCATGATCTTCCTGGCTGTCGCCGCTGCGTTCGTGCTGATCGGCATGAACACGCAACTGTCTACCTGGGTCACTGGCCTCGTCAACTCTCTGACCGGCAAGCCCAACCCGTTGTGACCGATGTCGACATACCTGAGCGGCGGGCTGACCCTTCTGCTGCTGGCAGCCCTGCTAGGATTCTCGGTGCAGGTGGTCGGGATTTATCACACCACCCGCGCAGTTGATGCAGCCATTGTTTTCGCTGAAATGGAGATGGGGCTTCAGGGCTGCGTAAGCAGCCGAGCCGTCGCGCTGCTCCGGGATCGCGTGAAGCGGGAGGGCCTGAATCCCGATCGGCTGACGCTGAACTACAACATCGGACCCAAGCAGCAGCGGGCCTTCTGGGGCAGCCAGGTCGATCTCGTAGTGACCTACAGCGAGCCCAGAGAACTGCTGAGCAACCTTACCGCCAAGCCGTTCAACCTGGTGGTTGACCGCCATATCGCGACCATTTCAGGGTGGGTTGGGCAACAAAATGAAGATCTCTGTCCTTGATCTGCGGTCGGAGTGCGGCGAGATACACGCCTATGTGCTCGCCGCCGGCATCATCATCGTGCTGGTCACGGCCTTTCTGGGCATGGCGGAGATTACTTCTGTCGATGCCGCCCACAATCAGGTCGCACGGGCCCTGCAGGCCAGCCTGCGCGGTGCGGCCCGCATGCAGGACTTTCAGCAGGAGGGCCGCATTCTGCCGGCGGTCGCTCACAACGGGTTTGAGACCTTGCTGGCCGCCAACCTGGCGTTGGCACAGGCGGGTCACGATGGCAACACCCTGCTGCTGCGTCCCACCGGCCGGCATCCATACATCAGCGGCACCGCCAAGGCCGACTTTGACATCCGGAACAATGGCAACGGCGATACGCTGATCGCCCGGGTGCGAGTGCCGTTGCGACTTCCCTTCATCGGCCCGACGTTCCAGCGGATCTACGGACATGAGGTTACAGTGTGCGAGGCGCTTGCAGTCACCCCGCATGACCTGCTAAGCGGATTCACAGTTGACAACAGCATCCCCATTCCGGCGGGGTGGGGGTGCTGATTCCCTCTGAGTGGGGGCGATGACCATGTCAGTCCTGGCTGGCGAGGTTGATGTGGCCTACCCACAGCAACCGCATGTCCCGACGGTGCTGCTGCTCGATGTGTCCAAGTCAATGCAGGGTGAGCCGATTGCGGCAATGAGCCAGGGCTTTCTGACCTTCCTGCAGGAGACGGCTCGGGATCCGCTGGCAGCCAAGCGCGTCGACCTTGCGGTGGTGACCTTCGGCGGCGCGGTCACGGTTGCGCACTCGTTCGCCCCGGTCGGCGCCTACTCAGCCATGGCCTTTGCCGCGAAGGGCCGCACGCCGATGGGCGAAGCGATCGAACTCGGCATGCGCATGTTAGAGGAGCGCAAGGCGCAGTACCGCAGCGAAGGGACCGACTACTACCGGCCCTGGCTCTTCCTGATCACCGATGGAGAGCCGACGGACATGGCGCCGGGCGATGAGACGTGGAACCGGGTGACCGGTGCACTCCAGCTGGGGATCCGTGACCGGCGGTTCGCCTTTTTTGCGGTCGGCACCGGCGATGCCAACATGGAGACGCTGGAGGCGATCTGCGGCCCGGAAAACCCGCCGCTCCGCCTCAGGGGCATGGCCTTTCGGGAGCTCTTTTTCTGGCTGTCGTGCAGCCAGCGGCAGGTGTCGGCATCGCACGTGGGGGAACAGGTGGCCCCGCCTCTGCCGGCGCCGGGCGCCTGGGCCGACATCAGCTGAGATGCCGGCCATTTTTGCGGCCAGTGTGGCAGGGCCCGGGCATGTGCGGGCGGGTGTCGGCTGTCAGGATGCGCACGGCTGGCGGCAGGTGGCCGATGGCTCCGTGGTGCTGGCCATCGCTGATGGCGCCGGTTCGGCACGGCTGGCAGCTGATGGGGCCCGAGCGGCTGTGGCCGGGGCGCTGGCAGGGACATCGGTCCCTACGGCGCTGAGCAGCTCACGCGGGGCAGTGGAGTCGCTGGCGGCGAAGCGGTCGGTTCACCCCCGGGAGCTGGCGTGCACCCTGCTGGTGTGCATCTGGTCGCACGCAGGGACGGTCACAGGGCATATCGGCGACGGCGCCTGCGTGGCCTGGGTCGGGGAGCCGCC
>JAQBPS010000729.1 GCA_028287415.1 Bacillota bacterium
ACTGAAAATCCGTTCCGCGATGCCGGAAATCCGCGCAATCCGTGAAATCCGTGGCCATATAAAAAGCCCCACTCACGCAAAAAACCGGGTTCCGGAGCCCGGGACGGATTTCCGGTGGGCGAGCAGCTGCGAGGGCGGGACTCGCGTGTTTTTTATATATATAAAGACACGCGAGTCCCACCCTTGCAGATTCCCGCCCCACTGAAAATCTGTTCCACGATGCCGAAAATCCGTGTAACCTGTGCAATCCGTGGCCATATAAAAAGCCTGAGCTACGCAAATCCGCGTCAATAAAAAACTCCCGACTGACGCAAAAAACCCGGTCGCCAGGGCGACCGGGTTTCATAGCTTGTAGCAGTACAGGGAGAGCTTAGACAGCCCGCTGGACCTTGCCGCTACGGATGCAGCGGGTGCAGACGTTCAGCCGAATGTGACGGCCGTTCACCACCGCACGCACCTTCTGGACGTTCGGGGACCAGTTCCGCTTGGTGCGGATGTGAGAGTGGCTGACCTGCATGCCGGTCCAAACCGACTTGTTGCAGACCTCGCAAAGACGAGCCATGTCGACACCTCCTCCCAGCACGTAATGCCGGGTATTAATCGCTTATTATACAAAGCACAGACCACATGTTAACACAGACCGTGCATACCTGGCAAGCAGGTGACGTAAATAGCCTGCGGCAGGAGATACTAGTCCGAGGGAAGAATTAAACGGCGTTGGAAGGGGTGGGACAGCGCTTGGGCAAGGAGATTCTCACTGAGATCGGCAGAATCAATCTGTCCGAAGATGTGATCGCCACCATGGCGGGTGTTGCCACTACCGAGTGCTACGGCATCGTTGGCATGGCCGGCTCCCGGCTCAAGGACGGGATCGCCGAGCTGCTCGGCCGGGAAAACCTGGCCAGGGGCGTGCAGGTCACGCTGGACGAGGACTCTGTTGAGATCGATCTGCACATTGTGGTAGGCTATGGTACGCGCATCTCCGAGATCGCTCGGAATGTAACCACGCAGGTGCGTTATGTGATCGAGAGTTTCACAGGCTTACAGGTCCGGGGCGTGCACATCCACGTTGAAGGTGTGAAGATGGGGCAGGCCCGGGACATACGCTAAAGGATAGAACGCCGCATGGAGGATGCTGACCCCACGCGGCCGAGGGAGGCACCCGCAGTTGAGCTACCAGGCCATTGACGGCAAAACGCTGAAGCAGATGATCCTTCACGCCGCCGGGACGCTGGATGCCCATAAAGATGCCGTGAACGCCCTGAATGTGTTCCCGGTGCCGGACGGGGATACAGGTACAAACATGTCGATGACCATGGCCTCGGCGACCCGCGAGGTGGAGCGGGCAAAGGACCGGACCGTGGCCGAGGTGGCTGCGGCGGTCGCACAGGGCTCCCTCATGGGCGCCCGGGGCAACTCCGGCGTCATCCTCTCGCAGTTGTTCCGCGGCTTTGCCAAGGGCTGCGACGGGCACACGAGCCTGGACGGCCCCGGCCTGGCCCGTGCCCTGCAGGAGGGCGTTGACACCGCGTACAAGGCGGTAATGAAGCCAGTTGAGGGGACCATTCTGACGGTCGCCCGCGAGTCGGCAGCGGCCGGCATGGTTGTGTCCCGGCGCCAGAAGGACCCGGTTAAAGTATTGCGAGCGGTGGTGGAGGCCGCACATGCCGCCCTTGCCAAGACCCCGGACCTGCTGCCGGTGCTGAAGAAGGCCGGCGTTGTGGACTCCGGCGGGCAGGGGCTGACCTTCATCCTGCGCGGCTACCTCGAGGCGCTCTCCGGCGCGCTGCCTGCGCCCGTGGAGACGGAGCCGGAGGCCGCCGAGCCCAAGGCCGCCGAGCCCGAGACTGCCGTCCGCAGGGATAAGCACGACACCTCGCCCGCCGCCCGGATCGCTTTCAAGGTGGATGCGGAGCTCGCCGACATCAAGTTCCCTTACGACTGTGAGTTCTTCATCCGCCGCTATCCAAACGGTGCGCCGATCGTGCATGACGAGGTCGCCCGCGGCATGGAAAGCATGGGCGATTCGATCTACGTCGTCGGCAGCGAAGAGCTGGCAAAGGTGCATATCCACTCGAACAATCCGGGGCCGGTCATGTCGCTCTGCATCCAGTACGGCGACCTGATCGACATCGTCATCCACAATATGCGGGAGCAGCACGCCGACCTGCTGGAGCACGCTGAGCGGGCCACCACGCCCACAGCAGCTCCCGCTGAGGAGTGCAGCCCGGACGCCATCGGCGTGGTGGCGGTCGCCGTTGGCGAGGGGATTGCGGCGATCTTCCGCTCCCTGGGCGTCGCCGAGATCATCCAGGGCGGCCAGACGATGAACCCGTCCACGCAGGACCTGCTGGAGGCGATTGAGCGCTGCCCGGCGAACCAGGTCTTCGTCCTGCCGAACAACAAGAACATCATCCTGGCGGCGGAGCAGGCGGCGGCGCTGACCGCGAAGAAGGTGTACGTCGTCCCCTCCCGCTCAATCCCCCAGGGGATTGCGGCGATGGTCTCCTTCATGCCCGAGGGCGACGGCGACAAGCTGCAAAAGGCGATGGTCCGCTCGATGGACCACGTGCAGACCGGCGAGATCACATTCTCGGTGCGGGACACGCTCTTCGGCGACCTGGTGATCAAGGAAGGCGACATCCTCGGCCTCTGGAACGGGCAGATCAAGCTGACCGGCACCAGCCCTGAGGAGGTCCTTACGGAGCTGCTCGGCCAGATGACCGCCGAGCAGGGCGGCGAGCTGATCTCCGTGTACTGGGGCGAGGGCATTGACGAGGCCCGGGCCCAGGACCTGGTAGCGCAGCTACGCAAGCGTTTCCCGGAATATGAGATCGAGGCCCAGTTCGGTGGGCAACCGCTATACTTTTACGTCTTTAGCCTGGAGTAGGTAGTTGACAGCCTCCGCTACAGCGTTTGTAGCGGAGGCATTTTTATAGCCGCAGATTTCGCGTCCCCTGTCCGAATCAGCGTAATCTGCGAAATCTGCGGCGAAAAAATTCCCATTTTAGATCAGCGGAAGGCACATACCCTCCCGATTAACTCTTGTTCCCAGTGGCGAAGGAATTGTTCGCCCGGGCAGCGAACAGCTTATGCAGAGGTGAATGCCATTGCCTCCGTCCAAAAAGGCGGTTGTGCCATCAAACGATCCCTTGCAGCAGCCCGTGCAGTTCCTCCGGGGCATTGGCCCCGAGAAGGCGAAGGACTTGCAGAAGCAGGGGTTACATGTCGTCCGTGACCTGATCGAACGAATTCCGCGGACCTACCGTGACTACAGCAATTTCAAGTCGATCATGCAGGCGCAGGCCGGGCAGATTGAAACGTTGCGCGGCCGGGTAATCGGCTCGCAGGAGCAGCGGCTGCGGGGCCGAATGACGCTCGTAAAGGTGCTCATCAGTGACGGCACGGGCACGGCCGCCGGTGTCTGGTTTAACCAGTCCTGGATGGCCAAGCGCTTCCCCGAGGGCCGTGAGGTCATCTTCGCCGGCGTCGTCGAGCGGCGCGGTGCCCAGGTCCAGATCACGAACCCCGAGTGGGAAATCATCGATGAAGAAAGCCTCGCCGACCCGATCAATGCGGGCCGGATCGTCCCGATCTACCCGCTGACCGGCTCCCTCAATCCGCGTGATGTCCGTAGTGCTGTGAAGCAGGCGGTCGACATGGCCGCCCGGCTGATGCCGGCAACCGTGCCGCCGGCGATCGCCGCGCGGCAGAGGCTGCTCCCCATGCCCGAGGCCTGGCGGGACATCCACTTCCCGGCTGATGAAGATCGCCGGGCGCAGGCCCGGGAAACCCTCGCCTTCGAGGAGCTGCTGGTGCTCCAGACGGGGCTGTCGCTGGTGCGGCGCCAGACGACCGATGAGGCCATCGGTATTGCCCACGGGCCGGACGGCGAGATCTCGCAGCAGTTCCGTGCGAGCCTGCCGTTCGCCCTGACGGACGCCCAGGAGAAGGTGATCCGCCAGGTCAAGGCGGACATGGAGTCCAGCCGCCCGATGAACCGGCTCGTCCAGGGTGACGTCGGCTCCGGTAAGACCATGGTGGCGGCGGCCGCCCTCGCCAAGGCGGTGGACAGTGGCCACCAGGGCGTGATGATGGCCCCCACGGAAATTCTGGCGGAGCAGCATTACCTGAACCTGCGGCGCATCTTCGTGCCGATCGGGGTGGAGGTGGTGCTGGTCACCGGCTCGCAGACGAAAAGAGAGCGAGAGACCAACCGGGGTATGCTCGCCATGGGCATGGCCCGCATCGCTGTTGGCACTCACGCTTTGATTGCGGAGACTGTGCAGTTCCAGGATCTCTCGCTCGTAATCACGGACGAGCAGCACCGCTTCGGGGTGCGCCAGCGGGCACGCCTTCAGCACAAGGGCACGACGCCGGACGTGCTGGTAATGACCGCCACGCCCATCCCGCGGACGCTGGCGCTGACGATCTACGGCGACCTGGACGTTTCGGTGATCGACCAGCTCCCGCCGGGGCGCAAGCCGGTCGGGACCTACTGGCGCACCGAGGCGACCCGCCGGCAGG
>JAQBPS010000736.1 GCA_028287415.1 Bacillota bacterium
GGCGCGCCGACACGATCATGCAGGCGAAGCTGAACAGTTGGCTGGCGGGCATGTTGTCCGGGGGCGGGCCGCTCCGCTTTGACATTTCCTCCCCGTGGATCTGGGGCGCCGCCTTCCTCAACCGGAACTTTGCGGCGTTGAAGTCATTCCGTGAGCAGGGCTCGGCGCTGCCAGTACACGCGGTGGAGCAGCTGATCGCTGGCGGGATGCAGCACGACGTGCTGGAGGCGGCAGCGAACATCATCTGCCCGACGTTGCTGATGACCGGCGATGAGGATCTGCTTACCCCACTCCACTACAGCCATGAGCTCCAGCGGCGGATCGCCGGCAGCCGCCTGGTGATGCTCGAGCAGGCGGGCCACTGCATGTTCCTCGAGCAGCCCGTCCGCTTCGCACAGATCGCCGCAGATTTCTTCCACGAGACGCTTTTGAAAGGATGAGCCTGCACATGGACCAGGAGCTCACAGGCAAGGTGGCCCTCGTCACCGGCGCCGCTCGGGGCCTCGGCAAGGCGATTGCGCTGGAACTGGCGCGGAAGGGCGCCGACCTGATCATCAACGACATGTCGCCTATGGCGGACGCGGCCGCGGAGACCGTGGCGGCCATTCAGGCCCTGGGCGTGTCGGCCCGGTTCCACCCCGCCCTCGTCAACAGTGAGGAGCAGGTGGAGTGGATGGCCGCTGCGGTCGGGCCGGTCGACATCCTCGTGAACAACGCCGGCATCAACCGGGACGGCAGCATGAAGAAGGCGACAAAGGCGGACTGGGACGCCGTGCTCGATGTGAACCTGAGCGGCCCGTTTGTCTGCACGAAGGCCTTCCTCGCGCAGATGCGGGACCGGGGTTGGGGCCGGATCATCAACATTGCCTCGTACGTGGGGCGCACGGGGGTCTTTGGCACGCCGTACTATGCCGCCTCGAAAGCCGGACTGATCGGCTTTACCAGGGAGGTAGCGGTCGAGATGGCCAGGCGCGGCGTGACCGTGAACGCCCTGGCGCCCGGGTACATCCTCACGGACATGATGCGCCAGTACCCGCAGCAGCAGCTGGACGCCATCACCGCGAAGATTCCGGTGGGCTATTGGGCCAATCCGGAGGACATTGCCTACTGGGCGGGCGTGCTGGCCTCACCCCGCGCCCACTACATGACGGGCGCCGTGCTGGACTGTAATGGCGGGTGGTACATGTGAACGCCGGGCACACCTGGGTCGGCGACTGGCTGGGCCGGCGCGCCCGCTACACCCCGCACAAGGAGGGGCTGGTCGTCATGCCCGGCGCCCAGAATGCCGGGGCCGGCAACCCCGGCGGTGCGCCCCTTCGGCTCACCTTTGACCAGTGGAACCGGCGGGCCAACCGCATGGCTCATTGCCTGCGCGCCCGGGGGATCGGCAAGGGCGACCGGGTCGGCGTGCTGGCGCAGAACTGCCCGGAGATGCTCGACCTGCTGTTCGCCTGCGGCAAGCTCGGGGCGATCTTCGTGCCCTACAACTGGCGGCTCACGGCGGCGGAGCTGGCGCCGCTCGTGGCCGACTCGCAGCCCGGGCTCTTGCTCTGCGGGCCGCACTGCGCGGCGCCCGCTGCCGTGGCGCTGGTTGACCTTCAGCTTGAGCAGTACCCTGACTCACCGCCCGAGCCAGTCACCGTAGACCTTGAGGACCCCTGGATGATCCTGTACACCGGTGGCACGACCGGGCGCGCCAAGGGTGCCGTCCTCAGCCACCGCCAGGTCACATGGAACGCCTGGAACACCATTGCCGGCTGGGGACTCTCGCCGGATGATCGCGTGCCGATTCTGACGCCCTTCTTCCACACGGGTGGCCTGAATGTCCTGACCACGCCGCTTGTCCAGCTCGGGGGCACGAGCGTGCTGATGGGCCCCTTCGACCCCGGTCAACTGCTGGAGGCCGTCACCACGGAGCGGCTGAGCATCATCTTTATGGTGCCGACCATGTTCCAGATGATGACGGAACACCCGGGCTTCGCTGCCGCCGACTTCGCCCGCATCAAGTTCCTGATCTCCGGTGGGGCGTCATGCCCCCGGCCAGTCGCCGAGGCGTATTGGGCCAAGGGCGTCATCTTCAAAACCGGCTACGGCATGACCGAGGTCGGGCCCAACTGCTTCGCCCTGCCCGATCACGAAATGCAGCGCAGGGCTGGCTCCGTCGGGTTTCCGATCTTCCATGCCGGGATGCGGCTCATGGTGGATGACCGGGCCTGCGGCCCCGGAGAGGTCGGGGAACTCCAGATCGCAGGACCGCACCTCTGCTCCGGCTACTGGGGCGACCCGGCGGCGAGTCGGGAATCGAACCCTGACGGCTGGTTCCGTACCGGCGACCTGGCCTACCAGGACGACGAGGGCTTCTATTATATTGTTGACCGTAAAAAGGACATGTTTATTTCGGGTGGTGAGAACGTTTACCCCGTGGAAGTAGAGACTGTCCTGTACCGGCATCCCGCCGTCGCGGAAGCAGCGGTTGTGGGCGTGCCCGATGCTCGCTGGGGCGAGGTCGGCAAGGCCTTTGTCGCGCTCAAACGAGGCCGAGTTGTGAGCGAAGCGGAGCTGATCGCCCATTGCCGCACCCAACTGGCACGGTACAAGGTGCCCAAGAGCGTGGCATTCCGACCCAGCCTGCCGAAGAGCGCCGCCGGGAAAATCCTGAAACGGGCTCTGCGCGACTAGGTACAGAGACTGGCCGCAGTGACGCTATTTACCAGCATTTCATTTTTCCTGGAATGGCCTTGACGTGGTGGTGCGGGTGCAGTATTGTTAGTTCTGCAAGCACGCACACACATCGCGGGGTAGAGCAGTCCGGTAGCTCGTCGGGCTCATAACCCGGAGGTCGTAGGTTCAAATCCTACCCCCGCAACCAGGCTACGCCCAGAGAACGCGGTTCTCTGGGTTTCGCATGTCAAACAACACGTCCGTGCGGATTGTCGACTCCCTTATTGACAGGGGACAGCCCGCATGGTAACGTATATGAGCGTGGTTACAAGTAATTGATCTTCCTGCTGATTGGGGGTGTCGCAAATTGGCTAAGGCAGGCGCTCGAGTGATCATTACCATGGCTTGCACCGATTGCAAGAACCGCAACTACAGTACCTTTAAGAACAAGAAGAATGATTCAGCTCGTATTGAACTGAAGAAGTTCTGCCCTTCTTGCGGGCACCATACCGCACACAGGGAGACCCGCTAAGCTTACTCGGCTTTAGTGCCGGCGGACATGGTTCATGGAGGCCGGCTTCTACAGGGGTATAGCTCAACTGGTAGAGCAGCGGTCTCCAAAACCGCAGGTTGTGGGTTCAAGTCCTACTGCCCCTGCCATACAGGGCGGACGCGCACCAGCCGGTGCGCGTTTTTTTGTGTCAACGCGCCGCTTTGACATGCGCTTTACAACGTGATATCGGTGTGTTACAATCTTCACTACTGGCGCTGCTGCCAGCTTTTATTTGTGTTGAGCATCTTCTTAAAGATTGCGAGGTCGGGGTTATGGATAAGGTCAAGACCGCATTCTCGGCGACTGGCACGTACCTCCGCGAAGTGGTTGGCGAGCTCAAAAAGGTGACATGGCCCGACTGGCCTAGCACAGCGCGGATGACCGGCATTGTCGTTGGCATGGTGGTCGTGATTGCCGTATTCTTGTCCGCCATCGACTGGCCGCTCGGGCTCGGCATGCAGCGGTTCCTCGGACGATAGCAAAGGCAGGTGGCGCGGGGACGGGCTCTGGCTCCCCCAGTCATGGAAGAAAGAAAATGGTACGTTGTTCACACCTACTCCGGGTATGAGAATAAGGTAAAGACCAACCTGGAGAAGCGTGTTGAGTCCATGGAGATGCAGGAGAAGATTTTCCGTGTCCTCGTCCCCCTGGAAGATGAGATCGAAATCAAAGACGGCAAGCAGAAGACGGTCAAGCGCAAGGTGTTCCCGGGGTACGTGCTCGTCGAAATGCTGATGGGCGACGACTCCTGGTACGTGGTGCGCAATACCCCCGGCGTCACGGGCTTTGTCGGCTCGGGCAACAAGCCGATTCCGCTTTCCGACGAAGAGGTCAAGACAATCCTGGGCATGGAAGAGGCGCAGAAGACTGCCGCCATCAAGGTTAACTTCACGGTAGATCAGCCGGTGCGTGTCACCGCGGGTCCGTTCAAGGACCACCCGGCTGTGATCAAGGAGATCTACCCCGACAAGGGCCGGGTCAAGCTGATGGTCAGCCTGTTCGGGCGCGATACAGCAGCCGAGTTGGAAATCACTCAGATCGAGGCGATTTGAGAATTTCCCGTTCCCCCGGTACCCCTTTTGTGTTAGTATCATTGAGGTCGTGCGCTCCGGCGCGCGACTCTTTGGTGTGCGGGCTTAGCTCGCAGTGGGAGGGCGTTAAACGGCGCCCGCCGGACCACACTTTGTAAGGAGGAGTCACAGTGGCGAAGAAGGTCACCGCACTCGTCAAGCTGGCACTGCCGGCTGGCAAGGCAACCCCTGCGCCGCCCGTTGGCCCGGCTCTCGGCCAGCACGGCGTGAACATCATGGGGTTCTGTAAGGAGTACAACGAACGTACCAAGGAGCAGGTTGGTCTCGTCATCCCTGTCGAGATCACCGTTTACGAGGATCGCTCGTTCACCTTCATCCTGAAGACCCCGCCCGCGTCTGTTCTGATCAAGAAGGCGCTGGGCATTGAGACCGCTTCCGGCACCCCCAACACGAAGAAGGTCGGCACGCTGACCGAAGCTCAGGTTGAGGAGATCGCCAAGATCAAGCAGCCGGACTTGAACGCCGCCAGCCTCGAGGCTGCCAAGAACATGGTGCGCGGCACCGCCCGTTCCATGGGCGTCGAAGTCGAGTAGCACCTGCTGCTTGGGCTTGTGGGAGGTCGCGTAATCCGCGGCCGAACTTACTGTATTACCACAAGGGAGGAAATCACTCAAATGGCCATCCATGGCAAGAAGTATGCCGACGCGGAGAAGCAGTTCGACCGCTCGGTGCAGTACGATCCGACCGAGGCGCTTGAGATCGTCAAGAAGGCGGCTTCCGCCAAGTTCGACGAAACCGTTGAGCTGTCCATCCGCCTGGGCGTTGACGTCCGGCACGCTGACCAGCAGGTCCGCGGCGCGGTTTCGCTGCCCGCCGGTACCGGCAAGGCCGTCAAGGTTCTGGTCTTCGCGAAGGGCGACAAGGCCAAGGAGGCCGAGGCCGCCGGCGCTGACGTCGTGGGCGCTGAGGACGTGGTCACCCGAATCCAGGAGGGTTGGCTCGACTTTGACGTCGCCGTCGCCACCCCGGACATGATGGGCATGGTCGGTAAGCTTGGTCGGGTGCTCGGTCCCCGCGGCCTCATGCCGAACCCGAAGACTGGTACCGTCACCTTCGACGTGACCAACGCCATCAGTGAGATCAAGGCCGGTAAGGTTGAGTACCGCACCGACAAGACCGGCATTATCGCCGCTCCGATCGGCAAGGTCTCCTTCGACACCGACAAGCTGGCCGTTAACTTCAAGGCGCTCATGGATGCGATCGTCCGGGCAAAGCCGGCCGCTGCCAAGGGCGTGTACCTGAAGAGCATCACGGTTTCCAGCACCATGGGCCCTGGCATCAAGGTCAACCCTGCCAAGCTGGTTGCAAACGCAGAGCGCTAGACTTTGTACACAAACGGCCTGCCCCCCTGGGGCAGGCTGTTTTTTATCCAACGCACCCCGGATTCGTAGGAGCGGAGGCCCCGTGACGGCTATGACGCCCGCCCACGCCCGCCGTGCACCCATCAAGATCCTTGAATCTCTGCTTTAGTTTCCGGGCAGCGGAGGCCCCGTGACGGCTATGACGTCACGGGACTGACGAGGATTACTATAGGCGGGGGAGAGGTGAGAGGGGGGCTGCGTTCTGCGACTGCGCACAAAACGCCCCACACGCCAAAATCGCAGTGTGCGGGGCGTTTTGAGCTTGCCCCCTTTCACTTAGATGTATAGGCGACGTTCTGCCGGGATAGACTACTATCATGATTGAAGCGATTCAATCGATCGGCACCCGCGTGATTCACATTAATGCGACGCTATATGTATCGACATGTTTATACCAGTTGGCAAACTTGTCGAATAGGGTCGATAGTGTATTGCAAGTTTGACAGTTTTATCGTATCCTTTACATTAGGGTTAGTTGATACGCACGCATCTAACTAATCGGTATCTGAAGTTCGGGACAGGAGGGATCGCATGAGCGAGAATGATATCCGTGCACGCCTTGAAGGGCTGATTGACCGTTGGATGAAGGCGTCCCCGGACGAGCGGATGGTCCTCGTACACGAGAAGATCCGCTTGGAGGACATGCTGCACAAGGTGCAGGCCGAGGCTAACGCCCTCTGATGGCGGCTGCGATACGGCATTGCTTTATATGAACGGGGCGGGCTATCCGAACTGCGGATGCTCGCCCTTTGACTGTTGGCCCAGGGATTTCCAGGGTGTGCATCTCGCGCTCCGCGCTTGACACCCGACAGCACGCCTTGTATACTCCTCATTGTGCTTGAACTTCATATGCGACCATAGACAGCAGGTGCCTTCAAGGCCAAAGTGGCGAATTCTCGCCAGCCCGCCGAGGTCGGAAACTCAAGCGTCCCTCGGGACGCATGAGGGCCGGTGTACATACCAGGCCTCCGACAGACTATGGTCGGAGGTCTTTTTGTTTGTCCTGAGGAGGTGAAACTTTACTATGCCGATCCGTTCTGAAAAGGAAATGTCGGTCGCCCAGGTTCGGGAGGCCATCAAGAATGCCAAGAGCGTCGTGCTGGCTGACAACAAGGGCATGACCGTGGCTCAGGTTACCCGGCTCCGCAAGGAGCTGCGCGAGGTGGGTGTTGACCTCAAGGTCGCCAAGAACACCCTCATCCGCATTGCCGCCCGTGACCTCGGTATCGAGGGCCTGGACGAGTACCTTCACGGTACCACCAACCTGGCCTTCTCGCACGCCGACGAGGCTTCCGGTGCCAAGAAGATCCGTGACTTCTTCGCCAAGGACAAGGACCCGAAGTTCGTGGTGAAGGCCGGTGTGCTGGAAGGTAAGGTGATTGACGCCCGGGGCGTCAACTCGCTCGCTGACCTGCCCTCCCGGGAAGTCCTGCTCGCCCAGGTGCTGGCCGGCATCCAGGCGCCGCTCGCCGGTGTCGTCGGTGTGCTTAACGGCCTGCTTGCGAGCTTTGCGTATGCCGTGGAGGCCCGCATCAAGCAGGTCGAAGCCGAGGCTTAAGATTCAGCGTATCGCCGCCTAAGCGGCAATAACTTTGCGTTTCGCAATAAGGAGGACCCCACAATGTCGAAGGCCGCTGACGTTATCGAGATTATTAAGGGCATGACCGCCCTCGAGCTCAAGGAGCTCAAGGAACAGTTTGAGGAGACCTTTGGTGTCACCGCCGCCGCTCCTGCCGCCGCTGCTGCCGGCCCTGCCGCCGCTGCCGCTCCGGCCGCTGAGGAGCAGACCGAGTTCGACGTGATCCTGAAGGCCGCCGGCGCCGCCAAGATCGGCGTCATCAAGGTTGTCCGTGAGCTGACCGGCCTGGGCCTGAAGGAGGCCAAGGACCTCGTTGACGGCGCTCCGAAGGCTGTCAAGGAGAAGGTTGGCAAGGCCGACGCCGAGGCCATGGCTGCCAAGCTGAAGGATGCCGGCGCCGAGGTCGAGGTCAAGTAAGTTCCGACACACAAGGTGCAGAAGGGTGCGACTCCCCTCTGCGCTAACCGCAAACGGAGGGAGGGCCAGGGGCGATCTCGGAATGCGAGGTCCCTGGTCCCTTTTGATTCGGTCCTATAAATAAATAGGCATAGCCACTCATCGGTCAAAATAAAAAAGCGCCCCGACAGGGCACCGGTTGTATTGACATGGCTTTGGTGCTATGGTAGCATGATAACTTGCCATCATAGCATAGTCATGTTGGCTTAGATCCCTTCCCGGAGGCTCTTTACCAGTCGCTGCAGCGGGCACGCCAAGTCGAAAAATGGCTGAAGAAACCATGCATAATCCGCAGGCTTTGGGATATGAATAGTAGATGCGTCTCTCTGGAAACACTGCCCATATTTGTGCGACGGGCTTCATGCAGCCGCTCGGCTGTTCGTCCATCGTCCGGTGTTGCCTTTTTGTTTTCTTGCTAGGGGGCGAATTCTCC
Organism: Bacillota bacterium; assembly: GCA_028287415.1. Lineage (GTDB taxonomy): Bacteria > Bacillota > Sulfobacillia > Symbiobacteriales > Symbiobacteriaceae > RYN-353. Next base: position 8,135 of record JAQBPS010000736.1, read on the forward strand.
TGCCGGGTGATTAACAACCGTGCGGGAGGTTCATATAGCACACATCGAGCGCTTCCGCGGTGGGCACTTCCAAACGGGGAGCTTCTTGATGGCCACCAAACACAAGTGAGGAGGCCAAGACGGTATGGCGAAGATCCTGCACGCCGGTTACAGGGAACGGCGCAGCTTCGCGAGGATCGATGAAGTTCAGGAGATGCCGAACCTCATCGAACTGCAGCAGAACTCCTATCAGTGGTTTTTGCGTGATGGTCTCCAGGAGATGTTCCGCGATATCTCCCCAATTCAGGACTTCACCGGCAACCTCGTGCTCGAGTTCATTGACTACAACCTCGGCGAGCCCAAGTACGCGATGGATGAGTGCAAGGAGCGGGACGTCACCTACGCTGCGCCCTTACGCGTCCGCGTGCGCCTGATCAACAAGGAAACAGGTGAGGTGAAGGAGCAGGAGGTCTTCATGGGCGATTTCCCGCTCATGACGCCGCATGGCACCTTCATCATCAATGGCGCGGAGCGTGTTATCGTTTCGCAGCTGGTTCGTTCCCCCGGTGCCTACTACTCGGACCAGGTGGACGCCAGCGGCAAGCGGCTCTACTTCGCGACCATGATTCCGAACCGCGGCGCCTGGCTCGAATTCGAGTCCGATGCCAACGACCTGATCTCCGTGCGCGTGGACCGCACCCGTAAGCTGCCTGCCACTATTCTACTCCGCGCTCTGGGCTATAGTTCCGACCAGGCGATTCTCGATGCCGTCGGTGACTCCGAGTACCTGCGGCGCACGCTCGAGAAGGACGGCACGGACTCCGAAGAGGACGCCCTCATCGAGATCTACAAGCGCCTCCGCCCCGGCGAGCCGCCCGCGGTTGACAATGCCCGGCAGCTGCTGGAGTCGCTCTTCTTTGAGCCCAAGCGTTACGATCTGGCCAACGTCGGCCGCTACAAGCTGAACAAGAAGCTAGCGCTCAAGCGCCGCATCGTCGGCGCCGTCACGGTGGATCGCGTGGTCGACCCCAACACCGGCGAGATCATCGCTGACGCGGGCGTCACCATCGACAAAAAGATGGCCGACCGCATGGATGCCGTCGGCGTGACCCGCGTCAACGTCAAGCTGCGTGACGGCTCGGTCGTGCGCGTGGTCTCCAATGGCCAGCCGCCCATGACCCGGAAGACGATCATGAAGGAAGACATCATCGCCGCCATCAACTTCATGGTGTCGCTGTACAAGGGCCTCGGCGGCGTTGACGATATCGACCACCTCGGCAACCGCCGCCTGCGCTCCGTGGGCGAGCTGCTGCAGAACCAGTTCCGTATCGGCCTCGCCCGTATGGAGCGCGTGGTTAAGGAGCGCATGACGATCCAGGACGTCGACATTATCACCCCGCAGGCGCTGATCAACATCCGCCCCGTGGTGGCCGCCGTCAAGGAGTTCTTCGGCTCCTCCCAGCTGTCGCAGTTCATGGACCAGACGAATCCGCTGGCTGAGCTGACGCACAAGCGCCGCCTGTCCGCCCTGGGCCCCGGCGGTCTGTCCCGTGAGCGGGCCGGCTTCGAAGTCCGTGACGTTCACCACTCGCACTATGGCCGCATGTGCCCGATTGAGACGCCGGAAGGTCCGAACATCGGCCTGATCGGCGCCATGGCCACCTTCGCCCGCATCAACGAGTATGGCTTCGTCGAGACGCCATACCGCCGCGTGGACAAGGACGGCCACAAGGTGACCAGCGAGATCGTTTACCTCACCGCTGACGAGGAAGACGAGAACGTTGTCGCCCAGGCGAACGAGCCGCTGGACGAGAACAGCTGGTTTACCACGGGTCGTGTCACCGTCCGTTACAAGCACGACATCCTCCGGGTCGCCCCGGAGCAGGTCGACTACATGGACGTGTCGCCGAAGCAGGTCGTTTCCATTGCCACGGCGCTCATTCCGTTCCTCGAGAACGATGACGCATCCCGTGCGCTGATGGGCTCGAACATGCAGCGCCAGGCGGTGCCGCTGCTCAAGACGCA
>JAQBPS010000748.1 GCA_028287415.1 Bacillota bacterium
TGGAGCATGCGGGAGATCGCAGGTGCCGCCCAGTGACCGTCGATGTCGGTCAGGTTCACGGGGGACGTGCGTATTCCGGCGAGATCGACCAAAACATCGAAGTCAAGTCCTTTGAGCCAGCCTCAGCAGAGGATTCCATTACTAAGTCGATACACGCTGATACCAGCAGCCTCCCGGCATCACCGGAACGATTCTCGCCACGCTCGGAGACGTGCTTGCCATGATGGGTTTTCGCCGCCCCGGCGCCGGGTCTAGCGCTTGTTTCATTTATCCAACATCCTCTTGACCGCACCGCACCCAGCCCCTATAATCCGTAATGAATGACGATCATTCATTACGGAGGAGATCACTTCATGATCGAGAAGCGCCCAAAGCGCGCCGCACTTACCAACTGGCTCCTGGCGGTCTTCTGGATCGCCCTGCTCGTCATGGCCGGGTTCAACGCACCCCGACTGCCGTCCGTCATGACCAAGGGGGGCGTCGCCGTTCCCGGGAGTGAGAGCGACCAGGTCCGGAGCCTGAAGGAGACTGCATTCCCCGGCGGTGCTTCCCAGACCATCGTTCTGGTCTTCTCAAGTCCGAATCTGTCCGTGACCGATCCCGCCTACCACAAGGCAGCTGACACGATCCTCGAGCGGGTCAAGGCTGTCCCGGGCGTCACCGGTATCCAGAGCACCTGGAACGGCGGTGGCGACCAGCTGATCGGCCGTGATGGTCGCAGCACCTTTGCGACCCTTGAAGTGAAGGCCAGCGATACTGAGATGCAGGGGCGGGTCATGCCCGCTCTGAACAAAGCCGTCGCCGATGCGCCGGAACAGCTGAACGTCTACCTGACGGGCGAGGCCGCGGTCAACTATGACCTGATGGACAGCATTCTGAAGGATGTGGCACAGGCTGAACGCTATGTCGTGCCGATCATCCTCGTTGTGCTGCTGGTGATCTTTGGCTCCGTAGTCGCTGCGCTCATTCCGCTGGGCCTTGGGTTGGTCAGCATCGCCGTGACCATGGGGCTCTTCTACCTGTACGCGCTGGGACACCCCGTGCATGATGCGGCCACTTCGTTGATCTCCATGCTCGGCATGGGCGTCGGCGTGGACTACGCCCTCTTCATGGTCACGCGCTTCCGCGAGGAGCTGGCCGAGGGGCGGCTACCTGCGGAAGCCGCCAGGCGGACCGTCCGCACGTCCGGCAGCGCGATCATCTTCTCGGGCGCCACCGTCGTGGTCAGCGTCGCCAGTCTCTACCTGGTGAACAACCCGATTATCCGCTCCCTGGCGATCTCCATGGCGCTCGTCGTAGTGGTCTCGGTGCTGGCTGCGGTGACGCTGCTGCCTGCGCTGCTGGCGCTGCTCGGTCACCGCGTCAACGCACTCCGCGTTCCGGTGTTCCGTTCCAACAAGAGCGGCGGATCCGAGGGCTTCTGGTACCAGTGGGCCAAGAAGATGATGCAGCGGCCCTGGGTGTTTACGATGGTCGCACTCATCCCGCTGCTTGTGATTGCCTACCCGACAATCCGCATGCAGACCGGTTCGCCCGGCATCAGCGTGCTGCCCGCCGGCACCGGGGCGAGACAGGGCTTCCACGTGCTCGAAGCCCAGTTCTCGGCGGGGACCCTTTCACCGATCGAAGTGTTGGTGCAGGTGCCGCAGGGCACGGTTGCCGACGCGACCAATCTGCCAAAACTTTACGCGATGGTTGCATCCATCAAGAAAGATCCGGCTGTCGATGCCGTCGTCAGCCACGTCTCCCTGCAGGATGGCTGGAGCCTCGACCGCTACCGTGATATCTATCTCACCCAGCCCGCAAAGCTGTCCGACCTGCCCAAGCAGTTGGGCGGTGCGGCTGACGGTCTCCAGCAGGCCACTGGCGCCCTGACGCAGACTGGCACGGGCCTGACGCAAATGGAGCAAGGGCTGCGGGCCATGGCGACTGGAGAGGGCCAGGGTGCCCAGGGTGCCCAGGGTGCCCAGGGCGCCGCCGCTCTGCAGGCGGGTCTCAGCCAGGCCCGTGGAGCGATTCAGCAGGTAGCTGCGGGCATCGCAAGCAGCACAGACGGCTTCAAGCAACTGGGCGTAGCGCTGACCACCGTTGAGCAGGTGGCCGGCCAAAAGGGTTCGCCAGGCCTGGCAGCGGGCGTCAAGCAGTCCGCCGCATCGCTCGCGCAGTCGGCTGCGGGCCTGCAGCAGATCGCGTCTCAGCTTGCCGCCGCAGAGAGCCGTCTGGCCCAGGTCAGCGGGGGTGGGGGTGATGCCGCCAGCGCCAGCGCCCGCCTTGCGGACGACCTGAAGGCCGCCACACAGGGCCTGCAGCAGATCAGCGCAGAGATCGACAAGGCCGCCCAGGGTCTGCGGACTGCTGGTGAGCAGAGCAGCAGCATCGACCTGAAGCCGCTACTTGACCGTGGTGACATGGGTCTGCGGCTCGTGGCGGCCGGCGGCGGTGTGCAGCTGGAGCGGCTGATGCCCACCCTGGTTAACCTTGACCGTGGCGCCACGGTCGCGAAGATCCTCGTGCTTCCGAAGCAGAAGTCGGATGCGCCTGAGACCACGGCACTGATCCGCCGCCTGCGGACCGAACTGCCGGCGATGGCGCCCGAGCTGAAGCCCCTGGTCGGCGGCGGCTCGGCGATCATGCTCGACATGAACGACCAGTTGTCGTGGTCCCTGCCCAGAGTGATCGTGCTGGTCCTCCTGGTCACCTTTCTGATCCTGCTCGTCTTGCTGCGGT
>JAQBPS010000751.1 GCA_028287415.1 Bacillota bacterium
CCGACAGCATCAGGGACGCCGCCGCCAGGGTGCGGCGGGCAGCAGCGCCGGATCCGCCAGACCCGGCCCCACCAGGGCGCGGCGGGCACCAGCGCCGGCGGCACCAAGGGCCCAGGTGCCCAGCGCCCCGCGGGTCCGGGTACGGCTCACGGGGTGATTCCTGTGTGCCGCACCAGGTACTCCAGCAAGTCCGGCTGCTTGTCCAAGATTATGTAGCTCTGCGGCGCCGCGAACGGCGCAAAGGCGTGGCGCAACGCATCCAGACTGACCGCCGGCGTCTCCCGAAAGGAGAGCACCGGAATGGCGTAACCCTGCCGCACCCCCGCCATGAACTGCTCGATCATCGCCCCCGACCCCGGTCGCTCCCCCTCCGCCACCTCGCCAATCGCCCGGGGTGAGCCGACGATCGGCTGGCCGAACTCAACGAAGCCGCAGACAGCCTTGACCGGTGAGCTCACATAGAGAAAGGCGGCGGTGGGCCGGTTCGCGAAACGCCGCCGATACTCGTACTGCTTCGTGCCTTCCTGGATCCGCCGAAACGGATCAGCCTGAATGCTGAGCAATAGCACGTCCCTGCTCAATAGCCCCACCCCTAAACACGCAAGGGCAGCACCCATCGAGTGCTGCCCTTGCGTTATTCACTTGCCCTGTGCAATGTTCCTGAGCGCATCCCGCAACTGCTCGTACGGCTGCGCCCCAACGACCTTGAACCGCTCGGCGATGATGAACGTCGGCGCCCCGGTCACCCCGTACGCCCGTGACTCCGCCATCGAGCGCTCGATGCGCTGATCGTACTCCGGGTTCGTGAGCGCAGCCCGGGCGGCCGCCGCATCCATCCCCGCCTTTGCCGCTAGCGACAGCAGCACGTCGTCATCCGCCAGATTGCGCCCCTCAACAAAGTAAGCCTGGAACAGCGGCATGTGTAGCTGGTCCAGCTTGCCCGCATCCCGGGCGCCCTCAGCCAGCATCAACGCCTTGTGCGTATTCGCCAGAATCGGCGGCGGGTTGAGCGGCAGGCCCAACTCGTCCGCCCGCTCCTTGAGCCCCTGGTACATGCGCGCCATCGTTGCCGGATCCTGGCGGAAGTACCCGGCCAGGTTGACCCCCTCAGGCGGGGTGTCCGGGTGCAGTTCGAACGGCACCCATGTCACATCGAGATCCAGGTCGGGTTCCTGTTTGAGCTTGTCGACGAGTCCCTCGCCGATGTAGCAGAAGGGTCAGATGTAGTCAGAGAAGATCTTAACCGTGATTGCCATGGGCGCTTCCTCCACTCAGCGGTCAGTCTTGGTTCGCTCGGGCGTCAGCGCGGGGCTGCTGCAGACACCGGTCTCGATGTCGCACACGAGCCCATCGCCCTCAAGCGGAATCAGCTCGGGCTTCGGCGCCGCCGGCTCGTTCGCCCCGGGCCTGGCCGCCGCAGGCTTGGCCGTAGCGGTTTCCTTGGTGGTATCAGACATGCGACTTCCCTCCCGGTGTTAGTATCACCGCTTCTGCGGTTCGGAGAATGCCAGATGGTACCCAAACGGGTCACGCAGGTGCAGCTCACGCGAGCCGTAACTCTGCTCAATCACTTGGACGCTAGAGGCGACCGCCCCGGAACGGACGAACTCCTCCCGGACAGCGTCAACGGAGTCGACCATGAAGTAGAGATTCGCCGCCTGTGTGCTGGCAGTGTTCGGCTTGCCCTTGCCAATGTTCAGCTCGATGCCATCACGCACCACGCCATGGTACTCCCACTCCGACCGGAACGAGACCTGAAAGCCGAGCTTCTCGGTGTAGAACTCCATCGCGGATTCGACGTCTTCCACGAACAGCACAGGTATGACGTGCTTAAACATAGCGGCGCCTCCTAGACAAAGTCGGCCGAAACCTCATCCACCCGCTTGATCACCTCGGGGGTGAGCTTCGCCTCACAGGCGCCAATGTTGTCGGCCAACTGCGCCACCTTGCTGGCGCCCACAATCGCGGAGGTGATGCCCGGCTTCGCCATCGCCCAGGCAATGGCCAGGTGCGGCAACGAGATGCCCGCCTCGGCGGCGATCTCGGTCATCCGCTCAACGAGGGTGAAGTTGCGGTCCGTCATCCAGCGATTCTTGAAGCGCTCGCCCTGCGTGATCGCCCGTGAGTCCTCCGGGGGCGCCTCGTTGCGCTTATACTTGCCGGTGAACAGGCCGCCCGCCAGCGGGAAGTAGACGATCTGGCCCACACCCTCAGCGATGCCGGCGGGGATCACATCCCGCTCGATCTTGCGATTCGCCGGGGAGTACTCCGGCTGGTTTGAGATGAAGCGGGCCCAGCCCCGCCGCTCCGAAATACCCAGCGCCTTCACGAACTGCCAGCCCGCGAAATTCGAGCAGCCGATGTAGCGGACCTTGCCCGAGCCGACCAGGTCGTTCAACGTCTCAAGCGTCTCCTCCAGCGGGGTTTCGGGATCCCAGTTATGCATCTGGTACAGATCGATGTAGTCGGTCTGGAGGCGGCGCAGTGACGCATCCACCGCGTCCAGGATGTGCTTGCGAGAGAGCCCCCGGTCGTTCGGGCCCTCGCCCATCGGGAACCAGCCCTTCGTGGCGAGCACCGCCTGTGTGCGGCGCCCCTGCAATGCCAGACCGATGATGCGCTCAGACTCGCCGCCCATGTACGTGTCGGCGGTATCGATCAGGTTGATGCCGGAATCAAGCGCCTTGTGCACGACCGCGATCGACGTGGCCTCATCGGCGCGGCCACCGAATGCATTGGTACCCAGGGAAATAGGCGAAACTTTCAAGCCGCTGCGACCCAGGTTGCGATATTCCATGGAAAGCGACACCTCCTGCTATTCCATTCACCATCGAGCCGACCGGCCCCTGCGGCGCTATTTGGGCATACTGTTCAGGCGGGCTTCAACCACCTGATCGATA
>JAQBPS010000755.1 GCA_028287415.1 Bacillota bacterium
CGATGCACTGGAAGTGCGGGGCCAGGGCCGGCAGCTGGAAGCCGAACATGAGGTGGTCCGCCGTGAGACCGGAGAGCAGCAGCACCGGCTCGCCCTGGCCGTGCACCTCGTAGTACAGCTCAATCCCGTTTACATGCAGCTTAGGCATGCGCATCCTCCTCACTTACTCGGCGCTTCGTGGCCTAGCGGCAGAACTCCGTCACCAGCGGGCCAAAGGCATCCAGGCGCTCCAGGTAGGGCACGTGAGCGGCGCCGTCCAGCAGCTCCACCCGGGCGCCCGCAATGCGGGCCGCAAACTGATCAGCATACACAGGCGGGACAACGCCGTCGCTCTTGCCCCAGATCAGAAGCGTGGGCGCCTTGATCCGGTGGATGCGCTTCTTCAGTCCCTTGTCAGGAATCGGCCAGGCGAACTTGCCGAGCGTGGCGGCAATGTTGATGATCGTCGCCACGAGGTAGTCGTTCCGGGCCTTCGCCTCGGTCGGCACCGCCGCCGCGGCCATCTGCGCCACCAGGCCCTGCGGGTCGTGGAACGTCGCCTTCGCCTGCTCCTTCGGCGTTGCAGCCCAGTAGTCCAGCACGGGCCGGTCATCCAGCCAGAGGCCCACGGCGCCGACCAACACCAGCTTGGAGACCCGCTCCGGCGCCATCGCCGCGATCTCCGCGGCCAGCATGCCGCCGTAGGAATGGCCCACCAGGGCCACCTGCTGCAGGTCAAGGGCGTCGAACAGTTCGAGGTAGGAGAGCGTCAGGTCCCAGACGTCGTCCAGCTCCTCCAGCCCCTCCGAGAGGCCCACACCCGGCTGCACCGGGGCGTACACGGTGAAGTGCTGGGAGAGCGCCTGCAGCTGGGGCTCCCACCCGCTGACCCCCAGGGCGCCGTGCAGCCAGACCAGGGGGGCGCCCTGTCCGCCCTTGTACACCTGCGTCCTGATCTTTCCGCCGCGGGTTTCGACGGTCAACAACTCATGGCCCGCCATTACCTGGCCACCTCCCGCTGCGCCGCCACCGGGTCGGGCTTGATCCACCAGTGGTCCTCCCACTGGTCGTCCCAGAGGTGCTTGATCTCCGGGTAGACCTGCTCGGCGAACAGCCTGGTGTTGTACATGGCCACGTCGTGCGGCATCGAGCCGATGTGCAGCAAGGCCATCAAATGGCCGATGTTCAGCGTCTTGGCCGCCTCGATCAGCGTCGTGCAGACCCGGTCGACGCTGCCGCCCACGCACATGCCGGCTTTCAGGAAGTCCTCCCAGCCAAACTCTTTCCAGGACTTCGCCGCGGCATCGCCGAACGTAGGCGCCGTACCGTACTGCCACGTCTTCAGCGTCCGGTAGCCGGGCGCTTCGGCGAAGCCCTGATAGACGTGGAGGCCCTTGGCGTACAGGTACCGCACGTGCTCCTCGTACATCTCCTTGGCCATGGCCTCTGTCTCGGCCACGGCTACGCCCTGGGCGAAGCCGCCATGGTAGGGGTTTGGCGCAATTCCCAGCTCCTTGACCTTGTCCCAGAAGCCCTGCATCGTCTTGGCGCCCTTGATGTAGCCGTAGTAGCTCAGGTAGGCGTAGTTATAGCTGTGCCGGGCGCACCACTCCCAGGTCTCCACGCTGCCGCCGCCGGGGATCCAGACGGGCGGATGGGGCTTCTGGAGGGGGCGCGGCCACGGGTTGACATAGCGAATCTGGTTGTACTTGCCGTTCCAGTGGAACGTCTCGGGCCGCGTCCAGGCGGCCATGACCAGATCGTGCGCTTCGTAGTACTTCTCCCGCAGGATCGCGGGCGGTATGCCGTAGGCGTAGTTGGTATCCATCGAGGTCCCTACGGGGAAGCCCGCCACGAGGCGCCCGCCGCTCATGACGTCCAGCATCGCCATTTCCTCTGCCACCCGGGTCGGCGGGTTGTACAGGGCGAGGCTGTTGCCCATCACCACGATGGCGGCGTCCCTGGTGTTCCGGGCCAGAATCGCGGCCATCAGGTTCGGGGAGGGCATCATGCCGTAGGCGTTGCTGTGGTGCTCGTTCACGCAGATGCCGTCCAGCCCGAGCTCGGCGCCAAGCTGAAGCTCCGACAGATAGTCGTGGTACATCTCGTTGCACTTGACCGGGTCGAAGAGCTCTGCGATTGGGGGATCCACCCAGACGCTCCGGTACCGCTGCTCGAAGTCATCCGGCAGCTCCCGGTAGGGCATGAGGTGGAACATACATACCTTCACACACCGCCTCCTTAGCGCGCCGTCAAACCGCCATCGACAAAGACGGAGGAGCCGGTCACGAACGAGGCCTCGTCGGAGGCGAGGAAGGCCACCACGTTGGCCACCTCTTCCGGCTGCCCCGCCCGCTTCAGCACGTGCTGCTGGACCATCAGGTCAAACACACCCATGTCCTTGTATCCCTGCACGATCGCCGTGTCGATCAGCCCCGGGCAGATGCAGTTGCACCGCACGTTATGCGGGCCGTAGTCGATCGCCACGTTCTTGGTCAGGGCCACCACGCCGCCCTTGGAGGCGTTGTACGGCCCCACCACGTCGCCGCCCACGTGGCCGAAGACCGAGGCGGTGTTGATGATCGACCCGCCGCCCTGCTGCGCCATGACCGGGGCGGCGTACTTGCAGCCCAGGAAGACGCCGGTGAGGTTCACCCCCAGCGTCCGCTGGAACTCGACCAGCGGCATGTCACCCACGGGCAGGGGCGGGTTGCCGATGCCAGCGTTGTTGAACATCACGTCCAGCCGTCCATGCCGTGCCAAGGTGGACTCCACCAGCTGCTTCACATCCGCCTCCTGCGAGACATCGCAGCGGACGGCCGTCGCCTCGCCCCCGGCCTCCCGGATGGATGTTACCGTGGCCGCCAGCCCGTCCTCGTTGATATCGGCGGCGACCACCTTCGCCCCGTCGCGAGCGAACTTGATCGCGGTGGCCCGGCCAATCCCGCTGGCCGCGCCCGTGACGATCGCAATCTTCCCCTCCAGCCTCATCTGTGCTCTTCACCTCCTATGCATCTCTTTATTGAGTGTATTGTACAACTATATTAAATTACCTTCCTTGTCTTGAACAAATTAAGACCGACTGCAGCGGGAGGCAAACAACCCGAGGCTTTGTCCCTCGGGTTGTGACACAACGGGCCGGACGCTAACTGTCCGGTTTTGACTGTGATGCGCATTTGTAAAAAGAGAGCCATCATAGGGGGTGCTTGCAGTGGTCAACAGTCGGTCTGTCGTTTGCCTGATTTTGTGCAGCGGGCTGATGGTAGCTGGATGCTCAAAAGCCGGCAAAGTCAAAGTCGGGGTCGTTCAGACGCCGATCCCGCCTGTTCCTCCGACACAAAAAGTCGCTGAAAACACCACGCTCCCCGCCGTGGAACCATGTGCGCCCGCGGCCGCCGAGGCTGAGCTCCCGGTTGTTACACCGTCGGAAAGCGCATCCGGAAAACG
>JAQBPS010000761.1 GCA_028287415.1 Bacillota bacterium
CGCCGCCAATCAGGAAGAGGCGCTCCAGCAGGGCACCACGATTCTGGATGAGGAAGAACTCGATCGACCGCCCAACCGATTCCATGAGATTTGCCAGCCACGGCTCCACCGCGGGGGCCAACTCGGAGTCGTCCCTGACCCCCCTGACCCGCAGCGCCATCTCTGCCTCCACCGCCGAGATTTGCATGTTGTCGGCGACGGCGGCCCGCAGATGGTGCAGCCCGGTCGGAATGGTCCTGGAAAGCATCGGGACGCCGTAACGGATGATGCTGATGCGCGTGCCCATTTCGCCGAAATCGAGCAGGACCAGGGGCGCCTGGCTGGTCGGAGAGACCAGCCCCAGCCACTCCATCGTCCGCAGTGATGCCAGACAATCCAGCTCGATGGCGGCCGGCCGGAGCCCACCGCGCTCCAGTGTCGTCATCAAGCCGTCCACGAGTTTGCGGTGCGTACCGGAGAGGAATATCGCCATCTGGTGCTCGGGGACGCCGGTCGCCTCAGGCACTGCGGTGTAGTCATAAATGAGTTGCTCTTCCGGAATGGGCAGGTGCTGCGGTGCTTCAAACCGCATGGCTGCCCGGATCTCATCTGCGGAGACCCGGGGTAGGTTGATATACCGCATCAACACGGCCGGCCCGCCCACGCTCGTGCCGATCAGCGGTTGCTGCAGCGCCATTTCCGCCAGGGTTGCGTGAAGGATCTCACCCATGGCTGCCGGCTCCCGGATCGCACCCTCATCGATCAGTGCGGGCGGCACGGGCACCACCGCATAATTCTCGAGCCGGGGTCCCTGCCGTGTCCAGCGCACCTGCGCCACCTTGAGGGCGCCGGCGCCAAAGTCGATCCCGACAGCGGTGCGGCGCTGACGGGCGAGGGCGCCCCAACGCAGGCCGATCTGGGCGCCGGCGGGCAACGGGGCTCTGCGTGCGGGACGGAACCGCTCCAGAAGGTTCATTTCCTTCCCTCCTCGGGCACTGCCTCCAGCGCGATGCCGGGTTGCGATCGGCGGCTGCGGACCCCGGTGACCAGTACAGCCCCGGCCACCCACACAAGCAGGGCCGTGAACCCCGCCCCCCACCCGGCCGTGAAGCCACAGCCTGCCGTGAACAGCCCGCTGCCCAGCTCCAGGGCCGGGTACCGCCATGGGATCACCGTAGCGCAGTACCGGCAATGCCCACGTAGACAGATGAAGCTGAAAAGAGGCACCAGGTCCAATAGCGAAAGCGAATGACGGCAGTGCGGACAATGCGAACGCGGCCACACGATCGACTGCCGTAGCGCCAGTCGGTGGCAAAGCACGGTCGAAAAGCTGCCAACTGCGAGCCCCAGGGGAAAGAGAAGAAGCCCTGTTGCCAGGGGGCCGGCCTCCGCGTAGGCCGCCATAAGTTCCGTCATCGAACTTCCTCCCCTCTTGCGTTTCGTCGACTGTAGCGTAGGGGGCAACCCAAAGGGGGCCAGTTGCCCAGCCCCCTCCCTGCAGCACGGTCTGTTAGTTCGTGATGACGGTCACCTTCTGACCGGACGCTGTACTGGTAGCAGTGCAGCCCTTGGCCACGTCTGCTGCGGTGATTGTCGCGGCCGTCACCACAGTCATGACCTTGTCCTGGATGGCAATTGTGGCAGACTCGGTGACGGAATTGCAGCTGAGCGTGACCAGCGAGCTCGCCGGCGAGTTCGCAGCGTCGATCAGCACGTAGAAGCTGCCGGTGGGGTCTGTCACGTAGACGTAGCCCTTGCTAAAGCCGTTGTAGTAGTTGGTGTTGCTCTTCAGGTAGCCCTTGCTCTTCAGAGCCGCCTGGACCGTTGTGGCGGTGGGATAGGCACTGTCGTCCGAGTAATTGCGCTCCAGGGCGCTGGAGACTGTCTGCATGTCCGAGTCGGCGACGGAAGCCTTGGACTTGTTCATCGCATCGAACAGCTTCGGCACCGCGAAGGTCGCCAACAGAGCAATGATCGCCACCACAACCAGGAGTTCGATCAGCGTGAAGCCATCCTGACCCCGGCGCAACTGAGCTATGCGATTCAGCACGTTCTGGTTCCTCCCTTTTGTTCTTGTTCTTCGATCTGGTGTACATTTCCAATTATGTATCATGATAGGTGTTTGGTCAAGTGTCTATGGCGATATTTTCCAAACATATGCTGTGACGCCCTCGCGAGGGCTAGAAAGCGCTCCACAGATTGAAAATCGGCATCATCATCGATGCGACAATAAAGCCCACAGTGACTGCCAGTCCGACGATGATCACCGGCTCCAGGCTTGCCGAGAGACGCTCAGCCGTACGCTGGACATCCTCTTCAAAGAAGTCCGCAACCTTGTCCAGCATTTCCTCGAGGGTGCCCGTCTCCTCACCGACACTGATCATTTCCAGCACCATCGGCGGGATCACCCCGGAGCGCTGGAGGTTGCTGACCAGCGTCTGCCCCTGGCGCACCTCATCCAGGGCGCCGCGCACCGCCGCAGCGATCACCCGGTTGCCCACAACCCGCTCCACGACGGCCAGCGCTTTGAGGATCGTAATGCCGCTGGAGAGCAGCCCGCCCAACGTCCGGGCAAAACGCGCGATCGCCTGCTTGCTCACCATCGGCCCGAAAATCGGGAGCTTCAAAAGCGCCCGGTCCCGGGCCAACGCCCCCGCCTCGGTGCGAAACCACTGCCGCAGAGCGACGACCACCAGGGCGATTCCGGCCCCGACGCCCCACCAGTACACCTTCACCAGATTGCTCACCGCCATCAGCAACCGGGTGACAAGCGGGAGTTCGGTCCCCATGTCCGCGTAGACCTCGACAAACCGGGGTACCACAAAGATCATCAAAAAGATGACGACCAGCACGGCAACGCAGCTGACGATGATCGGGTAGACCAGCGCAGACCGGACCTTCTGCCGGATGACCTCTTCTTTCTCAAGCTGGTTAGCCAGTCGGCTGAGCGTTTCATCCAGAATCCCGCCCACCTCGCCGGCGGCAACCATCTGAACCATGATCATGGGAAATGCCTGAGACTGCCTGGAAAATGCGTAAGCGAGCCCCTCACCAGCCTCCACGTCGTCGGCGACTGCAAGCAGAGCCTGCTTGAGCCGGGGATGCCCCGCCTGACGTGACAGCACCTTGAGCGCGGTAACCACGGGCAAGCCGGCATTCACCATCGTCGCGAACTGCCGTGCGAACAGGGCCAGTTCCCTGCCCCCGATCTTTCGGCTGAAGATGCTCGGGCGCTGAAGCATCGCCTGAAGATCCCGGTCCCGCTCGATCTCAAGGACGAGCAACCCCTGGCTCCTCAGCCGTGCAACAACATCGTGGGCCGTATCGGCGTCGGCCCGTCCCCGGATCAACTGCCCTTCGGCGTCCCGGGCTCGGTAGATGAATGCGGGCATTCTTGTGGGTCCACCTCCCCCTGTCAGGCCCGGCCGCTCCTGGGAAAGTGCGTCTGCGGTTCCTGCTGCGCGGGCCCCACGGACTCCTGGTTGTACATCTGATAATCCTCACGGCTGATCAGGCCGTTCTCGTACAGTTCCTTCACGGATGCCTCCATCGTGCGCATGCCGAGCTTGCCTCCGGTCTGAATCGCTGAGATGATCTGGTGCGATTTCCCCTCACGGATCAGATTGCGCACGGCCGGCGTAATCATCAGGAACTCCATGGCCAGGGCACGGCCCTGCTGGTCGACTCTGGTGAACAGGCGTTGCGCAATGACACCCTGTAACACGGCTGCGAGTTGCATCCGCACTTGCTGCTGCTGTTCCGCCGGAAACATGTCGATGATGCGGTCCACTGTTGCCGCAGCGTCGTTGGTATGCAAGGTGGCGAACACCAGGTGCCCTGTTTCGGCGGCTTGCAGGCAGATGCGCATTGTCTCCAGGTCACGCATTTCGCCCAGCAGGATCACGTCAGGATCTTCGCGCAGCGCCGCCCTGAGTCCCCGTGCGAACGAGTGCGTATCAGAGCCGACCTCTCGCTGGTTCACAACACACTGCCTGTGCCGATGCAGGAACTCGATCGGATCCTCGAGGGTGATAATGTGCTTCTCGTGCCGCTGATTGATCAGGTCGATCATGGCCGCAAGGGTTGTCGACTTGCCATTGCCGGTAGGGCCTGTCACCACCACCAGCCCGTAGGGCCTGTCGCAAAGCGTCGCAATCACATCGGGCACGCCGAGTTCCCGGAGCGACTGAATTTCGAAGGGAATCGTGCGCAGGGCGACCGCGGGTGTGCCCCGCTGGCGGTATGCATTGACGCGAAAGCGCCCGAGGCCGTGCACCGAGTAGGAGAAGTCGACCTCGCCGTGCTGCTGGAACTCCGCCTGCTTGTCAGGAGGAATCAGCCAGGCGCAGATCTCATCCATGTCTGCGCCGGAGAGCGGGAGCCCACCCTTGCGCACCAGTCGGCCATAGACCCGCAGGACCGGCGGCTGCCCCTCGCACAGGTGGATATCGGACGCTGACAGCTGCACCGATTCCCAGAGCAGGTCGTCGACGGTGGACATCGTCGGACCACCCCCTTAATACTCGGCAAACGTTGCGACCCGAAAGATCTCCTCGGGCGTGGTGAGGCCGTCCAGCGCCCGCTGCAGCCCGTTTGTGACCAGCAACTGCATCCCCTCGGCCACGGCATGGCTCCGGATTTCGGAAACGGCACAACGCTGTGTGATCAGTTCCTGAATGGCCGGGGTCACCCGCAGGAACTCAAAAATCGGGAAACGGCCCGAATAGCCGGTCCCGTTGCAGCGTGTGCAGCCTCTGGCACGGAGCAGTGTTACCTGCTGCCCATTCGCAACCGTACAGCCGTACTCCGTGAAAGGTGGCGTCTCGGGCGTGTACGACTCATGGCAATGCGGACAGATCCGGCGCACGAGCCGCTGTGCGAGCACACCGAGCACCGACGAGGCGATCAGGTAGGGCTCGATGCGCATGTCGATCAGGCGATTCAACGCGCCCGCAGCATCATTGGTGTGCAGGGTGGACAGGACGAGATGGCCGGTCAGGGCAGCGCGAATCGCCACGTCGGCCGTCTCGCTGTCCCGGACTTCCCCCACCATGATAATGTTGGGATCCTGCCGCAGAATGGCCCGGAGGCCGTCTGCGAAGCTCAGGCCGGCCCGCGCGTTGACCTGGACATGGTTGACGCCGGCGAGCTGGTACTCGACGGGATCCTCAATGCTGACGATGTTCTTCTCCTGGGAATTTACGAACGCCAGCGTGGAGATCAGCGTGGATGTCTTACCGCTGCCCGTGGGGCCGGTAACGAGGATCATGCCGTGCGGGCGGCGGGCACAGGCTGTATACGCCTCAAAGATCCGCGGATCAAAGCCGATTTCGTCCAGCTTGGGCAGTGCTCGAGAGCGATCAAACAGTCGCAGCACAATCTTTTCGCCATGCACTGTGGGGAGGGTACTGACGCGGATGTCGACGTTGCGGCCCCTATCTCTGAGCTCGATCCGTCCGTCCTGTGGCGCACGCCGCTCGGATATATCGAGCCCTGCCAATACCTTGAGGCGGGCCACCACCGCAGTGTGCGACTGCATGGGGGAACTGAAGACTTCCCGGAGGAAGCCGTCCACGCGATACCGGACCCGGAAGCTCTCCTCGGCCGGCTCAATGTGAATATCGCTGGCCCGTTCAGCCACCGCACCGTCGATTAGTTCATTCACGACCTGGATGACCGGCCCGTCGTTCGCGTCAGGCGGGAGGACCACGTCCGTAATGGTTGCTGCATCAACCATGCCATCCCGCTGGCGGAGGGCAGCAAGGCGTTCATACTGAGCAATCGCCTTCGCGATGCCCTGCGGGGTACAGGCAACCTGCTTGAGTCGCATGCGGGTCAGGTGGTGAATTTCATCCTGTGAGAAGACGTCAAGCGGGTCAGACATGGCCACAACCAACCATCCCGATTCGATGCGCAGGGGCAGGGCGTTGGTTTTGTGCGCTACGGACGGCGGAATCAGGCGGGCGGCCGCAATATCTACCTGCAGCTCATGGTCCGGCACAAAGGGTATGCCCAACTGCGCCGCAACGGCCCGGGCGACGTCGGACTCGGTCAGGTAGCCCATAGCCACCAGCACTTCGCCAAGGCGGTGCCCCGAAGCCCTTTGGACCTCCAGCGCCCTGGCGAGTTCGGTCGGTCCGATAAGCCCGGTCTCAATGAGGAGGTCGCCCAGAGCCTTCTTTTCCGGGCCCACGGACTCACCCCCGCAATCCGTGATACACTGCACTGTCAGGAATTATCTTCCACAGAAATAGGTTGATTCCCTTCTATGTTAATGCAAAAAATGTAGTTTATTGGTAATTCTATGGGTGGTAGAGGCTTGCGGCAGGCGAAATGATTGTCGTCAGCGAAGTAGCCAGCGGGGGTGTGATCATTACATGATTCTGGCGTGGGTGGTGGTTGCCGGAGAGGCTGCAACTGCCTTTGTCACCCTTGACCTGTTCTTTCGCTACATGTCTGTCGACCCCGCCCTCCTGCGGGAACGCCTGCTGAGGCATGCGCTTGTTTATGCAACAATTGCGGCCCTCTGCGTCGGTGGCGGCAGCATTGCGCAGTGGTGGTCCGCGGGATATGGCGGGCTCGTGCCCGCCGCGTTGAACTGGATTCCGTGGTGGCTGCTGTGGCGGTTCGGACTCCGCAAGCAGTTCACCTACCTCTTCAAGTCCGACGGCGGCCGCCCTCTAGACAGCAAAAGGCCCGGCCCCTGACTTTGCAGTGTCCGCGCGCAAAAGCCTCCGTGACGGCCATGACGTCACGGAGGCGGACGGGGCAACCCCACGCGGGGGAGAGGTGAGAGGGGGGCGGCGTTCGCTCCTCTTTACCCACATCTTTCATAGTCGCGTGGCGGCGCAGACCCCCAAACCCTGCCGGGCATCGCTGGCCTCAACCGTCGCTGTGCTTGGGCACATCGGGACCGAACGAGCGACCGCCGGGGCGGCGTGGTCGGCTGGCGCTTGCAATTCTTTCAACTGAAGCCAGCGTGATGGCAAAAGATGTGGGTAAAGGGGGCAGAGCGCAGCCGACTGCGCAGCAAACGCCTCGGACGCGCAAATGCAGTGTCCGAGGCGTTTGCAGCTTGCCCTTCCCACACCCTTCCCCACCTTCCTCGTCAGCCCA
>JAQBPS010000772.1 GCA_028287415.1 Bacillota bacterium
CGGGCGCCGGCTCCAGCGTGGCCGACATCACCAGAATGCGCAGGTCGGCCCGCAGCAGGGCCTGTGACTGCAGACACAGCGCCAGCCCCAGGTCGCTATGGAGCGAGCGCTCATGAAACTCATCAAAAATCACGGCGCCCACACCCTCCAGCGCAGGGTCAGCCTGCAGCAGGCGGGTGAGCACCCCTTCGGTAATCACTTCAATCCGGGTTGTCGGTCCGACCTGGGTGTCATGCCGGACCCGGTAGCCGACGGTCTCGCCGACCGTCTCGCCCAGCGTGGCAGCCATAAAATGAGCGGCCGCCCGGGCGGCCAGGCGGCGGGGCTCCAGCATCAAAATACGGCGCCCTGCGAGCCAGGGCTCGTCCAGGAGCGCCAGGGGCACCCGGGTCGTCTTGCCCGCGCCAGGCGGCGCTACAAGCACGCTACTACTGCGGGCTCGCAGCGCGTCGGCGAGCAGCGGCAGGATTGGCTCAATTGGCAGCGTTGTCGTCAGCATCACCCCGTTATCATCAACATAGCCTTAATCCGGCTACTCCATGCGGTTCATGGCCGGATCCGGGAAACGGTGATAGCGGGTCTCCCCGCCCTGGAGCCAGTGCGTCAGGGGCTCCAGCCAGGGGCGCCAGCGGATGTACTCGCCCACCTGCGCCACCGGCACCCACTTCACGCCATAGATCTCGCCGGGCCGTGGAAACAGCGTGCCCCCGGTCGGCCGGGCCGAAAAGAAGAACTGGACCAGATGCTCCCGGGCATCCATATTCCGAAACTCCGTAATAAACGCCAGGTCCCCGACTTCCACCAGGAGTCCCGTCTCCTCAAGCACTTCGCGCACAGCGGTCTCCGCGAGCAGTTCACCGGCCTCCCAGTGTCCTTTCGGAAGCCCCCAGTGCCCGTTGCGGTTACGGATCAGCAGAATGTAGCCATCCTCCAGGACCAGACCGCCGGCTGAGAGATGTCTCCGCAGATGTAGCATAACCACACCTCTATCTTGTAAAGGTCCTCATGTTACATATTTTACTATGTTAACTATCGAATATTCAAGTCGGCTGACGGCAGGACTGCGCGCTGCGGCTACAGAAATTCGTTTCATTGACCGTATTGGACCCTATAACGCAGGAGGGTACAGTCGTTGCAAGACCTGTTCATCATTGATGTAACCCGCGGCTTTCTGCCGGCGGCCCTGCTGACAGCGGCGGCTTATGCGCGCACTGGCGGCGAGGCGATGCTCGTCCAGGGCAGCGCCGACCATGCGTCGGTCCATCAGGCTGTGGAGCGGTTCCGCCCTGCCCGCCTGCTGACGATGGCCGGTTGTGCGCCCGAGATCGCCATAGGGCGCGGCGGCGATGACCGCCTGGCGCAGGAGACGCTCCCTGCCGAGAGCGCCCCGCTTCTGTCCTGGCTGATCAATGAGGCCGTGGCGGAGGCCCGGGGCGTCGTGTTGTTCCCGGCCCACTCGCCGTCCTGGGCGATCAAGGGCGCAGCCCTGGCGACCCGGCTCGGCTACCTCGCCTGGCCCCTGGAGGAGACGTCGGGCTTTGCCTATGCCGCCCCGGCGGAGATTCCCGTGCTCGTGCTCGGCGAGGCAATGGTCGGCCTGGGCGAGAAGCTGCAAGGACGGGAATTCCGGCATCTGCCGGGCGATCACGCCGTGGCCGACTACCTGGCGGAGATTGGCAAGCCCGCCCGCTATGTCGTGCTGGTCAACTCGGCCGACTTGGAGCCGCCGCCGTCGACCGGGGTGAGCATGGGCACCGCCTGGGTGCGGGGCCTTAGCCTGCTTGCGCCCCAGCTTGCATCCTACCGGGAAGCGCTGGTGCTCGACGCCCACTCCTCCCGCCCCGAGCCGCACGAGATTGAGCGCACGCTTAACCAGCGGGTGCACGAGGCGCGCCTGGCCCCGGAGTACCTGGCCGTGCTGGCGGCACCGGGCGCCATCCCGTTTATCGCTGATGCGGACATGCGCTTTCCGCCTGACGAGGACGCAACCCGGGAGCTCCACTTGCGGCTGAACAACGACCTCTTTTTTGATGTCGCCGAGGGGCGCATTTTCGGCCAGACCGCTGGCAAGGTCAGCCTCCAGCTCCTGTCGACGAAGCACCATGCGCAGCTTCACGGCGCTTTCCGCTCCCGGGCGCTGATCTTCAGTCGACCGCACGTGGAGGGCGGCGTCACCTTCGCACTGGATGAGGCCGTGGGTCGGACCCAGTTGCGGCCGGTGCTGGAAAAGGCCGGACTCAGCGTGACCGAGCTCTACGATCAGGACTGCTCTCCGCGCCAGATCGCAGAGCATTTGCCGGGCGCCGGCCTGATGATGTACGCCGGCCATGGCCATCCTGAGGCCCTGGCGACCCACGAGGCCCCGCTCTATGCGGAGTTTCTGCCGGAGCAGATCGCCCCCGGCGTCGTGTACGCGTGCGCTTGCTCAACGATGTACCCCAAGCCTGTCCGGTTCAGCAGCGACGGCGGTTTCAGTGCGGAGGAGGAGGCGACGCCCTTCGCCGAGCAGATCGGCCCGGCCTTTGTTGACCGGGGCGCTCTGGCCTTTGTCGGCGGCCTCACCGCTGAAGATGTGCTGCTGAATACGCCGATGTACGTTGCCTTCATGCACGCGCTTGTGCTGAAGGGGCTGAGCGTGGGCCAGGCCGTGCGCTATGCCCGCAACCACACGCTCACCCACATGGCAGTGATGAGCCAGCGGGCGCCCGCCACCTACAACGCCTACCGGGAGACGGTCGCCGAAGCCGTTCAGCAACAGGTGCTCCTGGGCGATCCGGCCTTCCAGCCTTACCCGGGCACGGCGGCCGCCAGGCTGCCGGTTGCGGCCGCCGCGGCGGGCGATGAGGCGGTCTCGGTCACGCTGAGCCTGCCGGAGGAGCGCTGGCTGCGCACAACCGTCAAGGTCGATGAGGGCAAGCAGAACAAGGACTTCCATCGGGCACGCAGCCTGGAAGCGTGGCTGCCGGTCGGCGAGGATGTCTTCAACTGGGGCGAGAACTACACGGTCGCAAAGGCTGCCGACGGTGCGGCCGACAAGGGCGTGATGGGCGCGTACGTGCGCCTCAGCGCCGACCTGCCGGCAGGGCGGGTGCCGGTCTCGCTGACGCTCGAGAGCGTAGCGGTGGGACCGCAGGAGTGCCTGCTCTGCGGCACTAGTCACCCGGTCGCCGACGCCGCCGCAAAGTTCAGCAAGCATGTGATTCCCTTTATGGGGAAGGAGGCCCCCGTCGCGCACGACCAGCGCAAGGGCTGGGCGTTTGCCACGGAGGAGACCCCGACCGGGCTGCGGGTGCATTGGCTCGTGCCCGCGTTGGTGATCGATGATGCGACCCGCCAGGCGATCCGCCTCGAGAGCGCTACGTTCCGGCTCGAGCACCGGCCGGGCGTGCTGGCGCAGGGGCGGCTCGATCTGGAGCGCAACGGCGGCGGCGGCGGGACAGAGGCGCCGGGCGCCATGGAGGGTACCCGGGGGCTGCTGCCGGACGACCTTCTGCTCTCGTTCGGCCCGGTGCAGGCCGCCGACGCTGCCGACGATGCGCAGGCCCAGCCCGCGGACAGCAAGGCGAAGCAGCTTTCGGTGATCGCCCAGACGCTCTCCAGCCCTGGCGGCCACTGGTCCTGCTGGCTGCCGACCGGCGCTGAGGTCGGCCTGCGAGTCGATACGCCCATGCCGGTCTACCGCCACGTACCCGAGGCGCCGCTGAGCTATGCCCCGGCTACCGTGACGGACATCGCGGCGCCCTTGAAGGCCCCGAATACCGGCACCGTGCGGGGCACCGTGGTCGACGGCTTCACCGGGCGGCCGCTGCCCGGCGCCCGGGTCCGCCTGTGGCGGGGCAAGGCTGGCGACCGCACGGTGTTTGAGGGCTTCGTGGGCGAGGCCCGGGCCGATGCCCAGGGGCACTTCGCGTTCACCGTTCCGGTCGGCAGCTACGTGGTGCGTACGGCGCATCGCACCGACTTGCGGTACTTTGCCGGCAAGGGCAGCGTTACGGTGTTCAAGGGCCGGGATGCCGCAGTGCTCGTGCCGATGGAGCCAGGCGCCCTGCTCACCGGCCGGGTGGAGTGGGCCGGCCCATACCGGCCGAAGCACGCGGGCATCAAGCTGCTGGAGCACGGCAGCAAGGACGAGGTGCTGGGCTTCGGGAGCATCCGCCGGGATGGCGGCTTTGCCGTGCTCGTGCCCGTGACCAGGCCGTTCGACGTGCAGATCTGGCCGGAGGGCTTCGATCGCCTGCTGGACGACAACGGCGGGGAGGGCTACCACCTGGCGCCAGGGGATGTCCTGACGAAGTCGTACACCGTCAAGGGGTAGGCGGAATGGTGTACACAGTCAAGGAGAAGGTTCTTCCCGGAGGGCGGTACCCAGGTGCCCGCGGGCACCATGGAGCCCGGTGAGGCCCCCGAGCACGCCGTCCTGCGCAAGGTATTCGAGGAGTCGGGGCTGACCGGCCCGGCCATCACCAGCTACGTTGGCTGCTTTGCGTATGACAAGGCGCTCGGAATATCCGAGCGCCTTTCCTCACCATATGACTATTGATACTTGATTAATAATTTCTATATAGTTATGATATTCATGTACTACCGCATCCGGGAAGGGGGTATACCATTGCCGCTCGCTGATTTCAAAGCGGCCGTCCAGGCAGAGCAATATCAGACTGCACGGTGGTTGTTTGTGCAATTAAGGGACGACCCCCTCGTTTCCCGGGAAGAATTGGCCGAAGCATACTGCGAGGCGGCGGTCGTGGAGTATCGGGCCGGTCATCTGCGCACTGCCATTGCTTGGGCCAAGGTGGCGATCAAGATGGCCATGGCCCCCGAAACAAACCAGCTGATGCTTCTGAGTCGTACCGCTCTGAACCTGATTGAGTTTCAACGACTGGCAGGGGATACAGCTGCTGCGATTGACACCGGTCACCACTGGCTTACGCATTACGGGGACAACCGCGAAGTAGCGCACCGAAAGGGCCGGTTCTACTTCAATCTGGCGGTTACTCATCAGCAGCGGGAAGAAGTCGAGAAGGCTCTCGAACACTACGAGCTGGCGTGGAATCACCTTGCCGGTGTCCGTTCGAGCCATCCAGACGCGTCGGAGCGGGAACGAAGCCTTGTGTACGAAGTGATGGCGCTTCAGAACTCGGCCTGGCTTATGTACGAGGTTGACCTTGGGGTCGCGAAAGAGATTGCGGGAAAAGCTCGGCGGTTGATTCCAGAGGGGAACTCACTCCTTGCTCGTGAACAGATGCTGCTCGAAGCCCTTGAAATACATAAGTGCGGCGACTCGGTCTCCGTCCTCGCCTTAGTGAACCGGATCTTCGCCAATGCGACTGCGATTCCAACCCGTCAACTGTTCTGGCTCTACTGGCTGGCCGCCAAAGAACTGGTCCGTTGCGGGAAGATGAGCACCGCTAACGCGTATGCCGCTATGGCAACGCAGGCGGCCGAGGATGCGAAGGACAGGCGCCTCATTCGACTCGGACGTGAGGTCGAAGAGGAGACCGATGGGGTTGCCTCGTAGCCTCCAAATACTACAGGAACTCAGGGGGTGGACCATCATGACGAGGTACCGGAAGGCGATCCTGATGCTTGCCATTGTGTCGGCGTTGCTGCTCGATGCAACAGTGACGTTCGCAGACCACGGAGGCATTGTCGAAGCCCAACCGTCAACGAGTTCGTCGCTCGCACCCTACTAGCTGAGGGACCCGCCTGCATCGACAAGATAACGCTGATCGCTCGACCCGAGGACCCTTACATTTACCCGTAACAAAGGCCAGGTGGCTGCATGACAGCACCTGGCCTTTGTTATGGGGCATTACCACCTACGGCTGTATGATCGCGCTCTGCGAGTGAGTCCAAGCCTTCCACGGCTCGATGACACCGCCGCCTTGTGCCGACACGGTTGCTGCCATGGCCGCTAACGCGAGGATGACCAGAACCAGGCCCATAACCTTCCGCATGCAGACCCCTCCATTTTACCTGAGAGATAAAACCTTTTCTTGGAAGAGGGGGCGGATTTACGCCCCCTGCCTCTGTTCCTGTATCACCTGTGTAATGTGGTGGCGGACTCGTTTGGCGGTGGTCCAGCATCGGAGGTCTACCCCAGGCATGCTGGCTTCTACGAATGCCCGATAAATTATATGCTCGGAAGCGGCAATCATCCCTGGGTCGGTGTACCGCATCCCAATCGCGGCCAGGGCCATCACGGACAGGCCGAGGATGAACGCACTGCTGCCGTCCTCACGGTGGATCACTGACTGCAACGTGTCCAGACAGCGGGCGCAATCCCCGGCGGCCAGGAGCTGGTATGCATTCATCACCTGCTGCATCGCCCTGTCTGACTCCGTAGCGCACAAGGGCGCCGCTTCATCAATCAGGTCTGCCGCCCGGTCGGGCTGATTCAGATCGCACAAGGTCCAGGCCAAGTTCCACAGAGAGAGGAGCAGGTGCTTCTTCAGGCCTTCACGGCGCAACTCCGCCACCGCTCGTTCGTAGTAGGCGGCGGCCTGGCGCAGGTTTTCCGGCTTGCCGTTGCGGTTATAGTACGCCAGCCCCAGATTATGTAGGAGCGGTCCGGTCAGGACGCCAGCCAGACTCGGGTGCTCAGGTAACTCGGCCAGACACGCTTCGAGATGCTCGATTGCCTCGCCGTAGGCGCCCAGTTGCTCCTCAGTACTGCCGAGACGCTGGAGGAGCTTGATGCGAATCTCCCCGGATGGCTTCAAGGACAGGCCGTACTCGGCCGCCCCCCGAGACCGTAGATACTCCTCAAGATGCCAGTACACCAGCGACCCCAGCCAGTACCATTCCGGATCCGTGCAGCCTGGTTGCCCTTGGTATAATGCCCGCGCCTCGGCCAACCGCCGCTCCTGGTACAAGGCGCGTAACTCCGTCAATCGATCCACGTGGCCATCCCCCCACTGTCCAAGCCATGAAGTGGTTCGCTATCAGTGTACTTAGAATTCGCCTGGAAAACAATACCAAACAGTTGACGAACATTTCGACACTTTGTGCCGTGTTTGCGAAGTGATGGCAGCACGACAGCAGGCCGACGGGCACCGCCCGCGGCCTGCTGTTACTGTTGTCCCTGAATCTTCACCTTCCGCAAGCGGCGCACCAGCCAAAACGCCCCCAGCCCCACGAGGATCACGGCCAGCGCCACCACCCCGATCCGCATGGCGCTATGGTGCAGGAAATGCCCGCTCCGCCGGCCCAGATAGGCCAGCGCCTGGTGCGAGAGCCAGGTCCACGCCATCGCCCAGAGGAAGTTGTTGATCACCATCACCAGGAAGAACTGGCCGAAGGGGACCCTGGTGATGCCGCTCAGCCACATGTTCTGGGCAAACCCCCAGTTGATCCACCGGGTGGCCACGACCACCGTCATACCGTGCCGCTGAAACCAGTGTTCCACGCGCGCCCACGCATCCGGTGTCACCCGGAACCAACTCACCAGCTTTCGCACCAACGGCCGCCCGCCATAGTAGCCGATCAGGTAGCCGACCATATTGCCGACCACAGTTGTAAGCCACATAACGCCAACGATCTGCCAGTAGGAATTCAGCCCCTGGGTGATGCGCTGCCCGACCATCACCAGCGGAATCTCCACCGGGATCGGCACCCCGAGCCCTTCAAGCAGGAAGATCAGTGCGGCTCCGGGCAGGCCCAGCAATCGATAGAGACGCAGCGCCGCCTTGCCCACGATAGCCCTCCCACACGGTTCGCACTGCGGGACTGCACACATCAGCTATCCCCAATCGTTTCGACCTTATTCGACAAACAGTGCCGAGAACCTACCAGCGACTGCCATCCAGAAAACAGAGACTTTCATCGGTCCGTGTCTGAGTGCCCCTGTTGTCGTCAAAACGAATGGGGCTGTGGTCCTCTTGTCATCCGCGTCCAACGCTGGTATATACAAGTTATCACACATCAACCGGGAACATTTAGGCATGCCATAAAGTCAATATGAAACGCTGTGCACGTTGCGGGGACCGAAGGATTTCGCCACTGACTGCCGGAATTCTTTTCAGATAGTGTCTGCGGGAGAGAAAGGGGACGAATATGCGAGTTTTCTCTAAACTAAAACGATTCTATTGGCCTTACATGCGCCTGGGGGTCGCCGGCCTCATCGCCATGGCCGTGCTGACAGGTGTCGGGCTTCTCCGACCCTGGCTGCTGGAGCAGCTGATCGACCGGGTCATCAAGGAGCGCCGGTTCACGGAGCTGCCCTATTGGGCGCTGGCCGTCGTTGCGGTGGCCGTGGTCCGAGCGGCATTCAACTTCGGCCGCCAGTACCTGGGCCAGGTGTTCGGGCAGAATGCGACCTACGACCTGCGCAGCGCGATGTACGACAAGCTCCAGTACCTGCACTTCAAGTTCTATGACAACGCCCAGACCGGTGACCTCATGTCCCGTGTCACGGGCGACACCGAGGCGTTCCGCCAATTTCTTTCCTTCGGCTTTATCAACCTGATGGACGTTACCTTCATGACCGTCTTCAGCCTGGTCCTCATGATGAGCATGAGCGTCAAGCTGACCCTGGTCACCCTGCTGACGATGCCGTTCATCCTGATCGTCGTGATCCGGTTTGAACGGGTGGTCCACCCGGCCTTCACCAAGATTCGGGAGGCGCTTGCGAACCTGACCACCGCCACCCAGGAGAACCTGAACGGCGTCCGCACGGTCAAGGCGTTTGCCCGGGAGCGGTTCGAGGTGGGTAAGTTCTCCCGGCGTAACCAGGAGTATGTGCGGGCCAACCTGGGCGCAGCCGCGCTGTGGGGCTCCTTTTTCCCGCTGATCGAGCTGCTCAGCAACCTGGCGATCACGCTGCTGCTCTGGTACGGCGGCAAGATGGTCCTCGGCGGCGAGCTCTCCCTCGGCCAACTGGTCGCCTTCTTCAGCCTGATCTGGTACTGGATCTGGCCGATGCGTGAAGTCGGCTACCATATCAACAACCTGACCCAGGCGGTGGCATCCGGCGAGCGGCTGGTGCAGCTACTTGACCATCCCCGCGAGATCGCCGACGCCCCCGGGGCCCGCCGCATGCCGGAGATGGCCGGCCACGTACGGTTCGAGGACGTCAGCTTCCGCTACGAATCCCCCAAGCCCGGCACCGGTGAGATCGGGGAGCAGCAGGCCCTCCAGAACATCACCCTGGATGCCCCGGCCGGCTCGGTGATCGCCCTGCTGGGCACGACCGGCTCGGGCAAGTCCTCGCTGATCAACCTGATCCCCCGCTTCTATGATGTCACGGGCGGTCGGGTGCTGGTCGACGGTGTCGATGTCCGCGACATCAACCTGTATGACCTGCGGAGCCAGATCGGCATCGTGCTCCAGGAGACCTTCCTCTGGTCGGCGACGATCCGTGAGAACATCGCCTACGGCCGCCGGAGCGCCACCATGGCGGAGATCACCGCTGCGGCCAAGCTGGCCTGCGCGCATGACTTCATCATGGAGACCCCCCTCGGCTATGAGACCGTCGTCGGCGAGCGCGGCATGGGCCTGTCGGGCGGTCAGAAGCAGCGCATTGCCATCGCACGGGCGATCCTGAATAACCCCCGGATCCTGGTGCTCGATGACGCAACCGCCGCCGTCGATATGGAGACGGAGCACCTGATCCAGACCGGCCTCCAGCGGCTGATGCAGGGGCGGACCACGTTCGTGATCGCCCACCGCCTGTCCAGCCTGAAGCACGCTGATGAGATCCTGGTGCTGGAAGAGGGCCGGGTGGTCGAGCGGGGCACGCACGAGCAGTTGCTGGCAAAGGGCGGCATCTACCGCTCCGTCTATGAGATCCAGTTCAAGGACCGGGAGCAGGAGATCACCCGCCGGGCGGCCCCTTCGGATGCATGTGCCGCCGGCATTGTTCCGGAAAGGGGGGACGCCTGATGCCCGCTGGAAGCTTTACAACTGCGCAGGAGTTGCACCACCGCAACGCACCCACAGAGGGCAAGAACGCAGCGCGTTTCCACTACGATGAAGAAGTGATCTTCGAGAAGCCGTTCGACTGGAACGAGACGAAGCGGATCGGCGCCTTCCTGGTGCCGTACAAGCGCACGCTCATCGTGGCGCTGCTGATGATGGTCCTGGCGACCATCACCCGCCTGGCGGTGCCGACGATTATCGCCTACGCCATCGACGTCGTCCTGTCGGCAGACCCGAAGACAACCGTACTGAACGCCTGGCTGCTCAAATACGACCACCTCACCAGGTTGAACATCCTGGTCGTCATGATGATCGTGGTCCACGTGCTGAACTGGTTCGCTAACCTGATGCGCATCAAGCTGACGAATCATGCGGGCCAGAATGCACTGTATGACATGCGGCAGAAGCTCTTCGGCCACATCCAGACCCTTTCGTTCAAGTTCTTCGACACTCGCCCGGCTGGCGCCGTCCTCGTCCGGGTGACGAACGATGTCAACTCGCTCCAGGACCTGTTCACGAACGGCATTGTGTCGTCGCTGCAGGACGTCCTGACCCTGGTCGGCATCGTCGTGATCATGATGACGATGCACCTGCCGCTGGCGCTTGTCTGCTTCATCTTCCTGCCCGTCGTGCTGGTGATCACGGGCAAGCTGCGGGGCGGCATCCGCCATGGCTGGCAGGTGGTCCGGGTGAAGCAGTCCCGCCTGACGGCGCACATCGCTGAGGCGATTCAGGGCGCCCGGGTGACGCAGTCCTTCCACCAGGAAGAGGAGAACAAGGACTTCTTCACGGACATGAACGCCGACAACCGGCACCACTGGCTCAACGTGCTGCGGCTTCAGTCCTGGTTCAACCCGGTGGTCGAGGTCATGTCGGCCCTCGGCACGATGGTCGTGTACTGGTACGGCACCAACGTTCTCAGGGACGGCGCGATCACGGTCGGTGCACTGGTGGCGTTCGTCACCTACCTGGGCCAGTTCTGGGAGCCGATCCAGCGCCTCACCAACCTGTATGGCCAGGTCCTGGTGGCGATGGCCTCCAGCGAGCGCATCTGCGAGTACCTGGACACGGTCCCGACAGTGGCCGAGGGGGAATCCGCCCGGGACCTGCCGACGATCGACGGCGGTGTTGAGCTGGACAACGTGGTCTTCGAGTATGAGAAGGGGCGCGCAGCGCTTAACGGCGTCAGCCTTCAGGTGGCGCCGGGCGAGACGGTCGCACTGGTCGGGCACACGGGCGCCGGCAAGACCTCGATTATCAACCTGCTGAGCCGCTTCTACGACGTCACCTCAGGCAGCATCCGCATCGACGGCACCGACGTCCGGGATGTCACCCTGGAGTCGCTGCGCCAGCAGATCGGCATCGTGCTTCAGGACACGTTCATCTTCAGTGGCACGATCATGGAGAACATCCGCTTCGGCCGGCTGGACGCCTCGGACGAAGAGGTGATCGCCGCCGCCAAGGCGGTGCGGGCACATGAGTTTATCGTGCGGATGCCGGAGGGCTACCACACGGAGGTGAAGGAGCGGGGCGCCCGCCTTTCCATGGGCGAGCGGCAGCTGCTCTCCTTTGCCCGGGCGCTGCTGGCGAACCCGCGCATCCTGATCCTGGACGAGGCCACGGCCTCGATTGATACCAGGACGGAGCTGCTGATTCAGGAAGCGCTCAAGGAACTGCTCAAGGGGCGGACATCGTTCGTGATTGCCCATCGGCTCTCGACGATCCGGGAGGCGAACAAGATCGTCGTCCTGGATCACGGCAAGATTGTCGAGCAGGGCGACCACGATGCGCTCATGCGCCACCGGGGCGTTTACTACGGGCTCATCCAAGCGCAGTTCAAGTTCTTCGAAACGGCATCGGCATAAGGAAGAGGGAGGGCTAAATGCCCTCCCTTCGAAGTGAGCGGGGGTCAGAGCGCGCAACCCCCTCTCACACTCTCCCCCGCGTTTAGTTGTCCCGTCAGCCCCCGCGACGTCTTGGCCGTCGCGGGGGCTTCTGACATCAAAGCGAAGCTGCGTCAGATTTTTGCTGTGGTCGTTTTTCGCCGGAAGATGCTCAGGGCGAGGCCCACCCGGCTGCGGCCCCGGTACATTCTCCTCGTGGACCCGCCGCCGCCACGGGCAGGGACGAGGCAATCGTTCAGATTACTCCATGCCCCCGCGGCGGGGCTTTTGGCGTCCGGCCCTGGCCGGCTGTGGCCAACAAGGCCGAAGAATACTTCCGTGCAAAGATATTTGATTGAAATTACTCGCAGGAGCCTGCGGGCCACTTCGAGAATCGCTTAGGTATTCATCCGCGACAGGCTCCATGACGGAGGGAACAACATGAATAGCTGGCGCAGCCTGCAATTCCGCAACTGGTGTAGCAAGCGGGCAGTGCGCCGTCTGGTCGTCGTACCGGCGGTGTTGTCGGCGGCGGGCCTGCACTTGTTGCTTGTAGGCAAGTATCTCTGGTCGAGCGGCGCCGTGTGGCGGTCGCCGACCCTCCACCTGGTTGATGTGATGCTGAAGCTGATTGTGGCCGCAGGCATCGCCGGTGCGCTGGCGGTGGTCTGGCGGCTGGCCCCGGCCGACAGGGGCTCGGCCAGGGTGCTGGACTGGTTCGGCGGCGGCCTCCTGGCCCTTACCGCTACCCTGCTCTTCTCAACGCCGGATGAGTTCTTCAACGTGGACAGTGCCGGACCCTGGGCGGCGTTTCTGGTCTCGCGGATGTGGGCAGTCTGGGGCGCCGCCGCTGGGATCCTGTTGGTCGTTGCCACCGGCAAGACTGCACGCGAACTGACCAGCGAACGCAAGGAGCGGGAGCGGCTCGAGGCGCTCATGGAGTTCACGAGTCTGATCACGAGCCTTGACTACCAGACGATCCTGGACCAGACCGTCACCCACCTGCACAAGCTGCTCCGGGCAGATTCATGCGTCCTCTACCTGTGGAACGACATGCACCAGGTGCTCGTCCCCGTGGCGGGGTTCCACCATCCGGATGTCTACCAACTGGGGTACGTCAGCCGCATGATGTCGTTCAGGTTCCCGATCGGCTTTGGCCTCACGGGCTGGGTGATGCAGACCGGCGATCCGTACATCACCGCAAACATGTCGAGCGATCCCCGCTCGCAGGGCGTGCCGGGCTTTACAATCATTGAGCATTCCTGCCTGCTGGCGCCCATTCAGATGGAGGGGCACCGGCTCGGGGTGGTGCGGCTGACACGGCGCGGCATCAACCAGTTCACTGACGATGACCTGGACCTGACGCTCAGCTTCGCGCGCCAGGCTGCGCTTGTGATCGAGCACGGCAGGACCGTGAAAGACCTGTCTGACCTCTCGATCACGGATGGCCTGACCGGGCTGTACAACAGCCGGCACTTTTACCACGTGCTCAACGTGGAGGTGAACCGGGCGAACCGGCACGGCCGTCCGCTCTCCCTGGTCATGGTCGACTCCGATTCGCTCAAGCGGCTAAACGACCGGTTCGGGCACCAGCGGGGCGATGAGTACCTCCAGGTGATCGGCCAGGTAATCCAGGAGAGCATCCGCCAGACAGACTACGCCTTCCGCTACGCCGGCGATGAGTTTCTGTTGCTCCTGCCGGAGACGGGGCCGGAAGATGCGACCGCCGTGGCCGAGCGCATCCGTTGGGTGATGCAGGGGTACGAACTGGAACCCGGACTGACCGGCACGGTCAGCGTGGGGGTGGCGGTGCACCCGCTCAACGCGCGGGATAGCGAGGGGCTGCTGGCGGCGGCCGACCAGGCTGTCTCCGAATCGAAACAGGCTGGCAAGAACCGGGTGACCGTAGCCGGCGCCCACCAACATCACTAGGGTTCGGTTCGGGCGTGCGGTCAGCGACCTGGCGCTCGATTTCCATATCAGCGGGGGGGTACATTGATCAATGGCTGCTGTGCGCCGGTACTCATATGTCCTTGTTAGTCTAGTTCTGGTTGGAGCGCTTGTCGGGTACGCGATTCGGGCCGCGAATGCGACGTCCGGTCTGCTTTCTCTGGTGGTCGCGGCGTTCCTGGTGATCTTCTGGGTAGTGGCCCGCCGGCATTTGCCGATGCCCGCCAACGCGGAAAAGCGAATCCGGCGGGCGCGCCAGTCGACCCGGCCGGTGATGGTGCACTTCTACAGCGATTACAACCTGGGTTGTCTGCTGAAGCGAGTGCTCGCGGCTGGCGCCGAGCGGGGCTTTCGCGGCCGGTTCGATTTCATCTACATAGATATGAATCATCCGGAGGCGGCCGGTGTGGCACGGTCCCTCCAGGCGCGGCTCGGGGACTTTGTACTGTTCGACGCCACGGGCCGGGAAGTGGCGCACAGCGGGCTAATCAGCGGGCAGAGCCTGGAGCGGGTGTTAGAGCAGCCAGCAAAGTAGCATCATAGCAAACAGGGTGCGAAGGGGGATACTCTTCGCACCCTGTTTTTCGTCACAATCGAGAGCGCTGCGCATGGCGAGCAGAAGCCCCGTGACGGCCATGACGTCACGGGGCTGACGA
>JAQBPS010000775.1 GCA_028287415.1 Bacillota bacterium
TTTCTGGCGCTTGCCGCCGCCGGCGCTGATGGCGGGCAGGAACAGCAGCTGGCCGGTCAATGTCGCCTTGATTTCGCCGACGCCAGGGATCACCATTTTGCGACGATAACTGACGGGCTCTGTCACGTCGCCATGAGCGCCACGCACGAGCACGTACCGCCTGCGGCCCATCGTCAGCTTGTAGAGCGCAAAGATCGCACCGAGCAGCACGGCCAGGATCAGCAGCACCTCAATCAGGCGCCACCAGGGCAACGCCACGTGCATCGTGACCGGCGCCATGAGCGGTATGCTCACATGCGACCGGTTGCCCAGGATCTCCGGAATGCGCTGCACCTTGAAGAACTTGTCGGGCTGGACCGCGGCGAAAGTGGTGTCGGTCACAACCAGCCGCAGCTGCCCTTGAATCGTGCCTTCGTCCTGGAGGGCGCCCATCGGCGCCGTAAAGGGGTTCCACAGCATAAACGGCGGATCGAGCGCCAGGTCAATCGTATAGTCGGCGCTCTGGCCGGGATCGAGCGAGACCTTCGTCGGTGTGATCGCCTGCACGACGCTGCCCGGCAGCACGAAGTGGCCGCTGGACATGCCATTCAGTTCTGCGGCGACCGTGGCACTGACGATCTTCAGGGCGGGGAATTTCGAGCTGATGCGGACCTTAAACTGCCCCTTGATCGGGACCCCCTCCGCAAAGCCCTGAAGCGAGATCGTCCCCTTCGCCGGATCAAAGGTGTAGGTGACGTTGGGACTCACCTTGGGATCCGCCGTGAAGCCGACGACCTCAACTTTGAGGCCTTCATCCGCCAGGGGCCGCACCAGGAAGCCGCCGTCGCCTAGCTTCGGCTTCAGGGCGGAACCGTTGATCGCGGTGACCGCCTTGTCGAGCAGGTCGCCATCGGCCTGGCGGGTAGCGGCGGAGCGCTGCCGGGACATCGCATAAAGGACGAGGCCGTTTTTATCCTGGAGGTCAACCGGGAAGACGAAAATCCGGTGCAGGTCCGTCCGCGCCGCGAGGGAGCCGTAAAACTGATCCGTACTCTCCGTGTTGTCAGCGGCCTGATCGATGTTGTCAGTCAGCAGCCAGATGAACTGGGGGCCCTTGTGGGCCTTGATCTCCGCAACGCCGGCATCGAGTGCGCCGACCAGGTCCGTCCAGCCCTTGATCGGCTCCAGCTTGGGCCAGCCGGTGCGCAGCTGCTGCACGGTGCCGCGGAAGACCCACTGCGGCGACTTGATCTGGCCGTCCGCTTTGGAGAAGATGCCGACCGTGATCTGGTCGTTGGGTGCGAACGCCGCATCCACGCCGACCAGCTGCTGCAAGGCCGCCTGGAGCTTGCCGGACGAGTAGAGGAAGGCCTGCCCCGCAGGGTCCTCCATGCTGCCGGAGCCATCGATCAGGAGCACGTGCATCTTGACCTCATCGGCCGCGAACGCACTCCGTGACGGCAGCAACCCGGTTAGCAGCACCAGCACCAGCGCCATCAGCAACAGGCAGAAGCGTTTCATACGGCGGCACCTCCTGCCGTGTCGAGGTCGTAGGCCACCACTTCACCGCGCTCCGATCCGATGTAGATTCGCTTGCCAGCCAGCACCGGCGACGTGCTCGGCGTGTCGGTCACGCCGTTGATGAGCCGGTGGCGCTCCCCCTGAGCGAGCGCATCCGTGTAAAGCAGCTCCCCCTGGCCGGTCACGGCGAACACTGTCCCCCGGGTGACCAGGGGCGGGGTGACCATCACATGGCCCGTCATGGGCGCCGCATAGGGCCCGGCCGGAATGCACCGGTCCAGCCCGCGGGAGCCGGTCACGAACACGTACTGCTCATTGCATGCGAGGCCGTTGGCGTCCCCGAACAGATGCGATGTCGGCAAGTGAACGCCCCGGCCAGCGTGGACCATCACCAGCGTACCGTCGCTGTCGATGAAATACACCCGGTCCTGCCATGCCGCCACCCCAGCTCGAATGCGCACCGTGTTCTTGATGTGCTCATGCCATAGCCTGGCGCCGGTGCGTGCTTGCAGGCCCCAGACGTCGCCGGACTCCTCCACCACCACCAGCCCTTCGCCCGCCCGCACCAGCAGGGCGCCGCCCTGCCCGATCCGGGGCGTCTCAAAGGCCGGTTCTCCTGCCTGAAGCGGGATGCCGTGCACGGCGCTTTCCGTGACGGCGCAGGCGATCTGCGGGGATTCAAGGACGACGAGCGCCGGGCCCCGCCCCTGGACCAGCGGCGTGCCCAGGAGAATACGCACGGTCGGAGCGGTGCGCCCCAGCACCTGGTCCAGGGGGACCGCCTCAATGCCGCCCGTGCCGGCGACCAGCAGGAACTCGTCGGTCAGGGCGAGCGCCTGGATGTGTCCGCTGCGGGAAGGCACGCGCGCCACCGGCTGGAGGTCCCGCTCACGGTAGACCAGCACGCCCTCGTTCCGCACCGGGAAGAAGAGATGGCGGTGGCCGTAGACAAACTGGGCACGCAGTTCGCCGGGCAGGTCGATGCGCCGCCACTCTGTGACAGTCGGCGCAAAGGGCACCGAGAGCGCCAGGAAGTTGCTGGCGCTGGGATCACCCTTGGGCAGGCGCCACTCATGCGGCGTTCGCAGGCGGCTCCGGCACTGGCGGCAGAAGCGGGCCAACACCCGGTTTGCCGTGCCGCAAAGGCACCAGACCAGGTCCTGGTCACAGGCCGTGCAGTGGCCGGACTCACGTTCAGCGAGCTGCCCGATGCAGTTTACATATGGACAGGATTGCATCC
>JAQBPS010000778.1 GCA_028287415.1 Bacillota bacterium
TGGACCCCGGCACTCTCACCGCTGATGCGCTGGCCGAAGCCCTGGAGACCGCGAAGGCGGGGGCGGTGGATCCGGGTGCGGCGGAGCCCGGTGCGGCGGAGCCCGGTGCGGCGCAGCCGGTTGCGGCAGCCTGGCAGTTCGTCCTGGCCCATGTCGATGCCCTCGGGCCCCTGCTGGCGAAGGAGGCCGTGGCGCGGGCCGGCTTCCCGCCCGAAACCCCGATCGACCAGGTCCCGATGGCCGACCTCGCGCTCGCCGTGCAGGAGCTTGCCTGGCCAGAGGATTACGCCCCCTGCCTGCTGTTCGACGCCCGGGGCCAGCTGAAGGACTTCCACGTCCTGCCGCTGCGCCACTGGCCGGGGCAGGTGCAGACCGGCTTCCCCTCCATCAGCGCCGGGCTGGAGGCCTTCTACGGCCGCAAAGAGGAAGATGACCGGTTCGGCGCCCTGCGCGGCTCCCTGGCCAAGCTCGTCCGGGATGAAGCCGGCCGGGTCCGCAAGAAGCTGACCGCCCAGCAGGAGTCGCTGGCGAAGGCGGAGAACGCCGAGGAGTTCCGGGTCCGCGGGGAGCTGATTACCGCCAACCTCTGGCAGATCCAGAACGGCGCGTCGGAGGCCCGGGTGGTCAACTACTACGACCCCGAGGCGGCCGAGGTGACGATCCCCCTGGACGCGGCGCTCACGCCGACCGAGAACGCTCAGGCCTGTTACCGCCGTTATCAGAAGGCCCGCAGCGGCCTGGCGATGATCCAGGAGCAGCTGGCCCGCAGCGGCGCCGAACTGGCCTACCTCGATCAGGTGGAGGCGACGCTCCAGGCGGCCGAGTCCATGCCCGACCTGGAGGAGATCCGCCGGGAGCTCCAGGCTGAGGGCTACATCAGCGAGAAAAAGGTCCACCGGGGCAAGGCGAAGACGAAGGGCAAGGCGCCCCGCCCGGAGCGGGAGGATAAGCCGGCCCCGCCCCTCACCGTGCGCTCGACGGATGGGCTGGAGATCTGGGTCGGCCGCAACAACCGGCAGAATGATTACCTGACGACCAAGCTGGCGGCGCCCAGCGACCTCTGGTTCCACACCAAGGAGATCCCCGGCTCGCATGTGATCCTCCGGGTGCCGTATGGCCAGGAGGTGCCGGAGCGGGCGATGCACGAGGCGGCGGCGCTGGCGGCCTGGTACTCCAAGGGCCGGGAGTCGGCATCGGTGCCGGTGGACTTCACGGTCAGAAAGCATGTCCGCAAGCCCAGTGGGGCGCGGCCGGGCATGGTGATCTACGAGCATCAGAAGACGCTCTGGGTGACGCCGGACCCGGAGCTGAACCCGATTCTAAAGCGGCACCTGGGGGGCGAAGCTTAGCCCTTGCGCTTCAGGAATGAATCGTTATATAGTATAAGTAATTTACACTACAGGGAGGTCCCCGCATGCGCGTGCTGTAGTTCTCACCAGTTACTGGCCCCGGGCCGACGACGGCCGGGCCTGGTCCCCATACCCGGGCGCCCCTGTACAGGGGCCGGCTTTGCCGTACGGGGGCGGGGGGTGAGAACCACACGGAGCAGCCGGGGACCTTTGCGCGCCAAACAGGCCGCAGGTCTGGCTCTCCATGCCAGGCTGCGGCCCTTTGCTTTCCCTTCAAACATGCAAGGAGTGCTGAGCGATGAGTTATCAGATCCGTGAAGCCACCCCCGCCGACTATCCGGGGATCGTGGCAATTGCCAACGCGCAGACCAAGGAGCCCACCACCGTGGAAGCGCTGGAGCGGCAGGAGCAGCTGCGCCGGCCTGAGGATGCGTACCTGCGCGTGGTCGCCGCCGATGCGGCCGGAGCCGTGCTGGGGTATGGCTTCGCCTGGGCCAATCCGATCCTGACGCCGGGCCACGGCGACCTGCGGATCCGCGTCGCCGGGCGCTATGGTCGGCAAGGCATTGGCACGGCGCTCGAAACCCATCTGGCTGCATGGGCGGCGGGGGTCGGTATCGGGGCGTTGGAGGCGGATGTGCCGGAGGATGACGCCCACGCGTGTGCCTGGGCCGACCGCCTCGGCTATGAGCGGCAGTACCAGCTGTACGAGTCGCACCTCGCACTCCCAACCTGGGATCCTGCGCCCTTCGCAGGCGCCTTGGCCAAGGTGCAGGCCCATGGCTACCGCCTCAGCACGGTCGCCCGCGAGGCCGAGGGCGAGGAGCGGCTGCGCCGGCTCTATGCTGTCGTGATGCCGGCCCACCACGATATTCCCGGCTGGGAGGAGCGTCCGCAGCCCTCGCTCGCGCTGTGGAGCAGCTGGGTCACGGCCAATCCGCACTGGAACCCCGAGGCCGTCTTCCTGGCGGTGCAGGGCGACGACTGGGTGGGGCTCTCGGAAGTACACGTGCTGGAGAGCGGGCGGGCCTACAACAGCTTCACCGGCGTGCTGCGGGCGCACCGGGGCCAGGGCCTGGCGCTGGCCCTCAAGGTGATGGCCCTGGACTGGACGAAGGCGCAGGGCGTCGCCGAGATCATCACCGACAACCACTCGCTGAACCACCCGATGCTGGCGGTCAACCGGAAGCTGGGGTATGTGCCACAATCGGGGACGCTCCATCTTTGCCGACAGCTGGTTTAAGCATGAAAAAAAGCAGGGCGGCATACATTGCCGTCCTGCTGTCATTGTGGGCTATGGCTGCTTCATCGACCGGGACAGCATCACAGCGGCCTCCGCACGGGTTGCGTTCCGTGCGGGCCGATACGTGAAGGCGCCGCCCGGCTCCTGCTCGCCGCCCCATAATGCGGCCTGCGCCTGCGCCCCCAGCGCCCTGGTGATCATGACGGCCATCTCCTCCCGGGTGATCGGCCGATCCGGCTCAAAGCGCCCGCCCGGGTACTCCGACGCCAGCACGATGCCCGCCCGCAGCGCCGCCCCGATGTACCCCTGCTCCGCGACCCAGTGCCGGGCGATATCCGCCAGGCCGCCGCTGACGCCGGGCTCCGGGGTGAGCGTGCGACTGCCGATCAGCATCTTCACGAAGGCGGCCCGGCTCAGCGTGGCATCGGGCTGGAAGCGCCCGTCGCCCGTGCCTGCGATCACCCCGGCATCCACCAGCTGCAGAATCTCCGGGCGGGCCCAGTGGCCCGCAACATCGAGCAGGCCGAAATCGACGTGGTCGCCGGCCGGCTGCACGCCCATGCCAGTCGCTTGTGCGAGCAGTCCGGCATCAACATAGGTATGGCCGCCGCTGCTGCGGACGGGCACGGCCAGCGAGAGCGGCTTGCCGCCGAGGGTCGCCGCCGTGCGGCCAAGCGTGTAGTCGAGGGTGGTGGCATGCACACGCCAATAGTCCCGGCCGATCTCCGGCACCGCCACGCGGCGCCCGCCGAACGCTTCCAGCAGGTCGGCGGGCACAAGCACGGCGCCGGACCGATGGATCAGCGCTGGCGCCGCCCACGGCCGGCCATTGATCAGCAAGGGCGCCTGTGTGAACGGCGACCGGATGTCCGGAGCGTGCACCTGCGCATCGGCGGCAAAAAAGTCGGGCCAGACGCGCTCCGACCCGTCCGGGGAGACCGCAACCAGGTCCGCCACACCGCCCGCATAACCGGCGGGGGCGCGGAAGGCGAGCGAGGTGCGGCTGTCGACCGCCAGGTTCTCAACCGGCAGCCCGGCCAGAAACAGCTTCAGCCCCGGCCCGAAGCCCGAGCCGTCGACCGTGATCCGTTCGATGGTGCCATCCGCGTCGCTATTGCTGACCCGCTCCTGCATCACCGGGTGCTCTGTCGCAGCAGTCGTGAAAGACCAGTGCCTCTCAAAGGGCACGGCGGCCGACGCCAGCGTGACGCTGCCCGCCATGGCGACCGTGTATGTGGTGCCCGGCCGCAGTGGCTGACGGGGGATCAGGGCGACCGTATCCGTCAGGTGTGCATCCAGAACGGGGTCGAAGCGGAAGACCGGCACCGCCCCCTCCGGCCCCGTCAGGGTGCCGGTGCGCAGCGACAGGGCCGACGGGCCGTCGCCGAAGGTCAGCGTGATCGTGTAGCCCACAGGCTTTTCCGACGCGGGGTAGAGCGCAAGCGGGTCCGGTGTCTCGGCGCCGTCCCAGCCGGTAGGCACCCCGGTCTGGCCGGGGTAGGGCCAGGCGACGGCGCCCGGCGTCTGCCCGGGGTCGGGCGAGGCGACCGTGCCCGGCGTCTCACCGCTGATGCCGGCCTCAAGCACGTTGACCCGCTGCTCCCCGCTCCCCGCCAGGCCGTAGCCCATTTCCCGGGTGCCGGGGTGAATCAGCGGGATGCGGTGGTAGAGCGTGGCCATCCAGCCCTCCAGTGCGACCTCGGCCCGATCGGTGAAGTTGATCACTTCCCGGGAGCCGGACACGTAGTCGAAGTACCGTGCCCGGTCGCCGCCCGTGGCGCCTGTGAAGAAGGTCTTACCCTCCTGCTCCCCATGCGCGTTTAACGCCCGCTGCCCGGGGTTGGCCACCAGGTAGCGGGCATGGCTGAGCGCGGCGGCGCCCAGGTTCGCGACGTACGTGAGCGGCGCCAGCCCGACCGCCCGGCGGTAGCCGTTGACCAGGTCCAGCGCCCGCAACTCCTCGGGGCCGGGCTCCGGGAACGCCGCAACGGCGCCGGGGCTGACGGTGAACGTGAAGTCGCTGACGGCCGGGTCATACCACGATCCTGCCGTCCCCGTCGACACGCTGACGGACAGGTGGACGCTGTGGGGCCCTGCCGCCAGCGCACTTTCCGGCGTGTACGTGATCAGGCCGGCTGCGTCCCAGGTCGGGGCCACCGACTGTCCATCCAGTTGCATCG
>JAQBPS010000794.1 GCA_028287415.1 Bacillota bacterium
ACGCGCTGTCGGGGGCAGCGATCCAGGCGTGGCGTGCTGAGAGACAGTCCTTCCGAGCGCTACGGCCCCTCTACGATCTCGTCACCGCGGATAACGCAAACCTCGTGCTCAGCCCCCACATTCTGGCCAACGACCGCTGGGTCTGGCGAACCACCAGTTTCCACCTGCCCCGGCGCATGACCGAGATCCGGGACGGCATGCATTTCCTGCTCCCCTGGATGAGGGCCGCGAACCCGGGGATCGTGTATGACTCCCTGCCCGACGCTCCGTCCGGCCATCTGGACCAGCGAGCGGAGGCTGCCGCCGCAGCACTCCTAGACGCGGCCGAGCGTTTCCATGACGCGTTGACCGACTGGCGCGATCAGGGTGAAGAGGGACAACCTCCCTCACCCGGTGGTCCGTCCGTTCCCCTGCCAGGCGGGGATATCGCTGCCTGTGACGAGCGTGAGTTCCTAGTCCGAGTGGCCCACGTGGTCTCCGCAGTGCACGGAGCAAAAGAGACGCATGGCCTGCGGCGAGTCCGGTAGACAGCGGCGGCTGCGTGGATCGCGACGGCCGGCGGAAGGTGCGAGAGCGGCGCGGCCGAGGAACAGCGAATCGACGATCGGCAACCCGCTTGTGGGAGTGAGCACCTCAGGTGACCAGCCACCTTTGGGAAACCTTCGGATTCCACGATGAGGCCTCGGACCCTCCTACTCGGTCGTATCCAGACAGAGCTTGCCCATGTGCGTACGGGACGCCAAGTCCCGGTGGGCCCGCGAGGCCTCGCCCAGGGGGTATGTGCCACCGCTCACCGGCCGCAGCTTCCCGGAACTCACCGCCGCGAAAAGCGCCTCCATCGATGTGGGAAGGGCAGTGCGGTCCGCGTAGAGGTGCGGGAGCCACAGACCCGAGACAGTGATCGACTTAGCCAGCAGAGCATGGACGGGCACCTGGGCAAGGTCGCCGCTGGCGAAGCCGTACACGGCCATACGGCCGCGCGGGTCGAGCGCGGCGAGGATCTGGTGGAACGTCTCACCGCCGGTCATCTCCAGCGCGGCGTGGACCCTGCCCCCCGCAGCCTCACGGATCCGTTCGGTCAGGCCGTCGGTGGTTGAGGAATCCACGACGGCGTCCGCCCCGAGATCCTGCGCCAGCCGCCGCTTTTCCTCTGTGCTGGCGAGGGCGACGACCTTGGCGCCTTCGGACTTTGCGAGCTGTACCGCGATGGAACCGACTCCTCCGCCGGCAGCCGGGATGACCACGGTCTCCCCGCTCGTGACTTGAGCGGTGGTGAACAGCAAGTGCCAGGCGCTGTTTCCCTGCAATGCCAGGGCGACCGCCTGCTCGTCGGTCACATCATCCGGAATATCCCAGGCAACGCGGCGATGGACGAAAGTCTTTTCTGCGTACCCCCCGCCCTGGGTAAGTGCGGCCACGCGACGGCCGTCATCTGCAGTGCCCACGACTTCATTACCGGGAATGTACGGTAGGGCGACCGGGGCGAGGTAGGTGTCCTGTCGTGCATGGACGTCGGCGTAGTTAACCCCGGCACGTGTCACGTTCACCCGGATATGTGCCGCACGAGGTTCGGGCTCAGGAACGTCGTTGAGCTGCAGCACTTCCGGGCCGCCGAACTCCTGCATGACGATGGCGCGCACGCTTCTCCTCGGATTGATGGTCGCATTGCTTCCGCTCAGGCTAGAGCATCCTTCCGGCGGGTCAATCCCCACTCAATAAGTGCTTTCTCGCCACGTGAGAAATCGGACTCTGTTTCTCATGTGGTGAGAAATGGAATTAAACTTGCCTTAGGACGTGTCTTGTTGAAATAGTGTCTTCTGCGTCTTGCGGGGAGGGCGGGGAACGTATCGTGGAAGACTCTTTCCGTGTAGTTATACGGTCCCGGCGTCATCTGAAGTGAGCCTTCATGAACAGAGTCGGGGAGTGCGGGTCATGCCGTCGTTCGGAGTAGTGGCACGGAGAGTGCTCAATCTGC
The DNA here is from genome assembly GCA_028287415.1 of Bacillota bacterium. Taxonomy (GTDB): domain Bacteria; phylum Bacillota; class Sulfobacillia; order Symbiobacteriales; family Symbiobacteriaceae; genus RYN-353. Next base: position 1,976 of record JAQBPS010000794.1, read on the forward strand.
CCGACCCCAAGCCCAACGTTTCCCAACCTGGGAACAATCCAGCCGAACAGCCCGCGTCGGCCCCGACGGTGAACGGCGTTCGCGCCCAGGGGGCGAACCCGTGGACGGCCGCAGGGCAACAGCTGAGGGCGCTGGATGCCGCCGCACGTGCGACGACCGCGCCCGCGCCGGAGGCCGGCGAGTCCCGGCCGCCTTGGCACATCGAGGAAGAGAGGGGCTTCAACAAGATCGCCGCACGATTCGGCCGAGGCCTGCTATGGGCCGTCGTGGTCCTGGCGGCGGTCACCGGTGTCCGGTCGTGGATCTGGCCGCGAGAGACTCCCGCGCCGGCCCCGGCCACGACGAAGTCCGGCCCGGCGTACCCGGTACAGGATGCCCAGGCCGTCGCCGCGCGCTGGGCCCGTGCCTACTTGAGCTGGACCGAGACCGACCCGCAGGCCCGTGCCCAGGCGTTGGCGATGGACATGCCGCAGGGCACGGACACCGCTCTGGGATGGGACGGCAAGGGCCAGCAGAGCGTTCTCGTCGCACAGCCGGGCGCGGTCACCACCCCGGCCGCCGAGCCCAGCCCTACCGGCAGCGACACCCCGGCACCGCTGACCCGCGCCGACGGCTCCACCGTGCCGCCGCTCGCCACGGCGACGGCGTCCGGCCCGGACCGCGCCTCGACCGGCCCGGTCACCATCAGCGGCCAGACCGAGATACCCGCCACCGGCAACCACCCCGCCGGCACCGGCCTGATGGCCGCCTACACCGTCACCTGGCCAGACGAGACCGCCACCGAACGCACAGCCCTGCGGCTCGTCCACCACGGCAACACCTGGCAGATCGACCAGTCGGAAGACGTCTTCGCCTCCGACATCACCCACGGCGACCCCGCCCGGTCCGCCCTCACCCGGGAGTGACGAGGATGACGATCAACCTGCCGCGGACGCCTACGTTGTCCAGCACGGTCGCCGCACTCCTGGCGAGGGCCGGCTCGATGGTGAGATCACCGATCTGAAACAGAAACTCAAGGTGAAGACCGCTGAATGCCACAACCTGCACAAGCGCTTGGACGCGGCGGTGACCGTGATCGCTGCCCTCCACCACGACAATCAGGCCCTCCGTGAGCACATGGAGAGCCGTGGCCATGTAGTACCGCTGCAACAGCGCTGAGCACCAGAGATACTTGGAGGTGCGGCCGTCTCATGATGGCTACCGAGTAGGTAGCAGCTTCGGCAGGCGGCAGGTTCTCCGGTGCTCCGTCAGGATTCCCCCTGGCTCTCAGGATGGGTCACGTAGTGGATCTGCCAGCCTTTCGCCCGGAGTTCGTCGACGTGTTCTTCCGCTCGCTCGCGCAGAATAGCCATAGCCAGCATATGAGTAGGGCGGGTAGCACCGACGAAGACTAGCTGGGCAGCGCTGCGGGCCGTCTTTGGCGTTTTTAGTGGAATACTACCGGCGCGGATGATCTTGAGGGATTCATGGACATCGTACTTATGTCCGGTCCTTTCAAGACACTCAAGGATCAGCGTGGCTGAGTGGGTTTCCCCCTTTGCGTTATGGATGCTGCTTGCTTGCGCGATCCTCATAGCGGGTTCGTTTCCTGCGGCTGGGGTTTCCGCCTGCTGGACAGCATCTGATTCGTTGGATGAACTGAAGTCAAGGAAGTCCAAAAGGGATTCCTTTTCCGTGTCCTGGCCGGAAATATTGTGCAGCAGTGAGGTGAAGCCGATCATGTCATATTCCCACGCGGCTCTGTCGTTCAAATCTGCGCTGAGGAGGAACAGGAAGAATTCACGGAGCTGAATCCCGAGAGGGCGATTCTCGTTATCCAGCAGATATTTGACTCTGCTCTTGGTCGGCCGTCGCTCGTTGATTTTGAACCCGAGCCGGCCAAGTGTAATGCAAGCTCCGTCCCACAGCAGTGAAACCGCTTCACTTGAACTACCGTAAGCAGACCAAAGGACCTGTGCACGTCGCGCCGTCGAAATAAAGTCCCTGGATGCCCCAGGCTTCCCGAGGAACGAGACATCGGGAAGGTAGCACGCCAATGACTGCGGGAACTTGTCTTTGGACGTTCCGGGCACCTTGCGGCACCCCAAAACCTTTGGAGGTGCTGCGGCAAGCATGTCAGCCGGAACAATTTCTGCCACGAGGCGTTCAAACTCAGGAACGACCCGGTGCACCGCCTCCCGGTCGAAAATCAACAGGGCACATACGCCCTCAGGGCCGTCACCGATGATTTCCTGAGGCCGATGTGCAGTCAGAGAAGTTGCAGCCTCGGCGATTTTAGTGCCGAAACGTTGGCTGACTGGCAGATCCATTGCCTGTGCATTTGGGAAGTCCCTACTACTTCCGTCGCCATCGGAATCACTAAAAATGCGCTGATTGATGTCGCCGACCCGCTGCACGACACTGATATTCGAAGGGAAAAGGTGAGTGATTAGGTCTTCTTGGACCTGACTTGTGTCCTGCATCTCGTCAAGCAGTACGAAAGGGAAACGGCATCTGCTGGACTCGGCAAGTTTTGGATTTTCGGATAGATACTTTGCGGCGAACGCGAACATGTCAGCGTAACGAAAGTACCCCCGACGCCCCAGCTCGCGCTTCAGACCGATGAACTGCTTGCCGCTGGGAGTGTGGGGGCCGAACGGAAGATCTTTATGTGCTTTTACCTGCAGACCAGTCTCATCGAATACGAAGTGGGCTGTTTGAGTCAACTCTTCGCCTCCACGCCGCTTTTCGAGAAAGTAGCGGAGGGTAATGAACTGATTGCTCTTCTGTAGGAGATCCAGAGCCGCGAGGGCGTACTGGTCGTCGTCGATGAACTGGATCTCGCAGTTTCGTGACCGCAGATACGGAAGGGCGAAGAACGAGTTAACGAATGACTGAATGGTGCCGATGAAGTGCGGATACTGCAGTAGGACGCGTCCAGCTGGCTGCATTTTCAGCCGCGAGATGATCTGGTCTTTGGCGGTGTTCGTGTGGGAAAGAACGCACACCCCCTGCAGTGAGGCATGCCAGGTTTGTGCCAGCAGGCAGAGCTTGAGCGCCAGTAGCGTCGTTTTGCCAGACCCTGGTGCCGCCTGCAAGTCGAGAGATGCAGTACTTTCGAGAAAGGCCAATTGATCCGGATGCGAGAGAGTGAGACCCAGATTCTGCGCATGTGCAGCGATGCGGGCTCTATCGAATGCGTCTGGGGCACAGGGTAGCGTCATGACATCGGCCCGCAGACATATGTAAAAGCCTCTCGCAGGTATACTGGGAGATCACTAATCATCAGCTCGGCGGCTGGCACTAGCCGGGCGGCGAACTGGGCCGCAACCGGCTTGCTCGCGTTTCCCTTTTCTAGTGGCCTGTAGATTTCGATGGCGACATCCACTAGGGATCGCCCCGCGTCTTTCCAATTTTGTACCTCTGTCGCTGCCTTTGCTTCGATCTCCGTCAGGCGTTCGGCGTCCGGCCACTTGTATTCCGACACCTTTGCCGCCTGGATGGATTTGTGCATGAGAGCCGCGAGTTTCCAGGAGGCTGCAGCCAAGTCGTATTCCAGCGTCCAGTGATCCGATACGAATGTGAGTACGGAACCACCGTTTATTTCTTCGAGTTTCTGGACGCGTTCGAGAATGGCTTCCGAAGTCATGCTGCTTTCTATAGGGATTTTCTTCTTGAGCATGTCGTCCGGAGTCCCAGGGGGTGCAATATCGCGGTCTCTTATACACGCCACCTTGATCGGCATCACGTCGCCATCTTGACGCTGAAAGATCCGAGCGTATCGAAAGAGTCCTACGTGCCCGACATTTACGATACTTACGCCGGCCTTGCTGAAGGAGTGTCCAACTGCATTTGCTAGCGCAGGCAGAAGAATCGCCTCTGCGTCTCCTTCGACGATGGCAACCGATCGTGCGAAGAACAAGTTGGATTTGGTCACATCAAGAAATCGGTGCAAGAACGCGTAGTCCGCGCTGTCGAGCTTGGTCTCAGATTCTTTCAGGCTGTATGTTTTGCCTCGTGCTACGAGAGTAAGGTTCTCCACGGGCAGGGACGCTGCAATGTTCGGACTGTGCGTAGTAAGGACTACCTGTACTGGGTGTTCCTTGTGGCTCGCTCTATCCGTAAGCAATTCCATGACCCGGCTCTGCAGCTGCGGATGAAGGTGAGCCTCGGGTTCCTCGATCAGTAGCAGCGGTCCTGGCGAATTGCTAAGCAAGAGCAGTTCTGCAGCCATGAAGAGAGCGTTGCTATATCCTAGTCCTCGCTTGGTAAACTCCTCATTGCCTGCGATCTGTGCGAAATTCAGCTCCAGGCGCTCAAGTGCGCGGATGAGAGTTGAATCGCCAGCCACAGTGATGGCGCTAAGGAGTTCTTCGGTGCCGATTCCGAATTTTTGAAGATAGTTTGTGTTGATATCTTCTCTGGCGGTGGAGATCGTCGAGTTTTGGCTGATGTGATGTTCTGTCCGCTTGAGCAGGCCGACCAGCGTCTTTGCGGTATCTTTCTCAGGGTCGAAGTCGTCTTTCTCCTCATTTCGCATCTGCGGATAACTCAGAAGAATTTGGGAAAGCCGTGAGCCCCTGCCAGGTCGAAGCTCACCTTCCGCATCTCGCAATGGCTTCAAATAGGTGGTGCGGAGATAATCGCGAGCAATACCCTCCAAGGCGGGTCCATCGCCGTCGGGGCCAGTCCGGGTGACGGTAGAAACTCGGCTGCTCTTGAGCGGGTCGAGGATCTGCGCCTTCAGCGTCACGTAGAGAGCTGGCGCTTCCCCCGGAACTACCGTTATGAGTTCAAGGAATGCTGCCTGCTCCTGACTGTCGAGATCGTGGAACTTGCAGGTGATAGCAAAGGAAGAGGCCCGGCCTTCTTTACTGCAGTAGAAGTCATCCAGAGTGATGCGGGAATAGTCGTTTGCTGTCGTCAGTAGACATAGGCGGATCGCGTCTATGATTGCCGTTTTTCCGCTATCGTTCTCGCCAATCATAACGCTTAGCCCTTTTCCCAGGCTGAGATGCAGGGATCTGTCTATTTCATCTTTATTCTTTGTGGATGGCCCGTAGATCCGGAAATTCTCGGCTCGTATCTCGGCGAGATACATTTCAACCCCCCCAGCTCTCACTCCGGACGGTGTCCGGAGTGACGGCTACTGTCGCATCAAGCGACACGTTTACGTCTTGCGCCTCAGAGTAGGACATCGATGGCGGAACTTTCAGTAGTTAGCCCAAGTCACTTCCGCCTCTCGGCACTGCGTCCGCCACGAAGGGGTATTGATCAATAGATATTCAAACGAATATTCGAGACGGGCTCGTGATTGCCAGCGAGGACAAGGCGCGGGCGTGGTTGGGCGGAACCTGTTACTGAATCGCGCATGCCAAGACATGCTTCGCGGTTGCGGAGATCGGCCCCGGCGACTGCGCCGACATCCGGCAGCAGTCGGCTGCCGCCGGCGACCAGGAGGCCCGCGCCGCCCTCCACCGGGAGCCGCGCCCTGCCCGGCTGCCGCCCCGACCGCGTCCTGAGGCCCGGATGACGTCAGAGGCTACGGCTGAGCCGCGCGGCATGGCATCGACGCCCCGCAGCGCCTCGCCGAGGCCGAGGACCTCGCCGACGCGGTGACTACCGGCGGGTCACTTGCTCCCTGGTGTCCGAGCTAGGACTACAGGGCCGTCATGGGCTGCCCAACGAGGAACCCGGGTTCAGTGGGCGCCTGCGCTGGCTGACGCGTGCGGGACGGTGCGGAACATGTTCTTCTCGGACCGGCTGAGCGTCAGCATCAGAACTCCCGTTTGAGGTCAACAAGGATCTTCGGTCAGCCGAAGGACTGGCCTAGGATCTTGTGTGTCGAGGAGTTCGCGGACCATGTCCTCGGGCCAGTGCAGTTCCTGGGCCAGCCGCTCAGTGCTGATGCCCTTGCGTTGAGCCATCTCAAAGGCTCGCTGCAGTAGCACCGGAATCTCCCCTGGGAATCCTCGCACTGGGGTGAAGGGCAACAGCCCTTGCGTTCGCAGGGCCTTGAGGCGCCTCCATGCTCGGCTACTCACTGCCTCGGTGTGAAGTCCCAGTTCCCGACACCGCACAAGCAAGGAATCCAAGGAGACGCCCCAGGTCTGTTGCAGATGGCCTAGGAGGGTGAAGTCGACCCGGGTCGGCAGCGAGCCCGTGAGCCGGTCTCCAGGAGTCAGGAACTCGGCAGCGAAGGCATCGGCTTGACGTTCGTGCTGAATGTCACCGGGGCGAGCCTCCCCGTGCAGCAGTAGGTGGCCGAGTTCGTGAGCGCAGCTGAACCGGTGGCGGTAGACGTCGTCACGCTCGTCGTTGATCACGACCATGGGCCGGGGGAGCCGGGCCGTGGAGAAGCCATCCAACTTGCGGCTGTCGGGGTTGAAGTAGGGCAAGACAGTCACCACGATGCCGCGTGACTCCAGCAGGCGCACCAGGTGAGAGATCGGGCCATCGCCCAAGTTCCAGCGGGCACGCAAAGCGCGGGCGGCCTGCTGCGGATCAGTTGGGAGGTCAGGAATCGTCTCACCGCCGTCCCAACCCGGCAGGTCGACCTCGGGCAGTCGAATGTAGGTCTCCAGGGCGTGCGCCAGTTCCCACAGGAGTTCCGTGAACGACAGGCTCCGCTCACGTTCACGGGCGGGCGCGGAACGCAGGGCACGGAAGTGCACGGCGGCCGTGTCCAGAGCTGCCCGTGGGCGTCCGGGGGTGAAGAAGGAGCTGGGCATCCCCAGCGCGTCGGCGAGCCGACGGACCTGCTCCGGGCGGGGCCGGATACCGCCAGCTTCGTACTGGCCTACAGCCGCGGGTGTGACGTCGATCTTGGCCGCCAGCTCCTTCTTCG
>JAQBPS010000021.1 GCA_028287415.1 Bacillota bacterium
CGGCATTTCACCTGCGTGAGATAGTAACGCCACAGACCCCTTCGGCAAGTAATGGGCATGGACGTCGATGGTCGGAGGGCCCTGATCCTTCCCCAAGCTCATCGCCTCACTTCGAGCGAATTCGGCAGCTCCGCCACCAGGGAACTCAAGCGTTCCAGCAGGCCCAGGCGATGGCGGCGAGCGGCCTCCTCGGCCGCCTTCGCATCGTGGCGCTCCAGCGCCTGAAACAGCACCCGGTGTTCCGCCTGCGATCGGGCTGCGTGGTCGGGCAACTTGCGCAAGCCCAGGACGTTCCGCTCCGACGCCGTCCAGAGGCTGCTCAGCAACTCGCCCAGCCGCTCATTGGGGCACCGCGAGAAGATCAGGCCATGGAAGATGCGGTCTGCGTTGGCGAAGCTCGCCATATCCCCGGAGGCGAGGGCACGGTCCATCTCATCCAGATAATCGGCCATCTGGCGCAGGTCGCTTTGCGACAGATGCGTGGCCGCCAGCCCTGTGCCCCAGGGCTCCAACATCAGCCTGATCTCCCCCACCTCAGCAACATCCTTGCCCGAGATGGGGGCTGCCACCGCGCCGGCGTAGGGGACGATTTGAATCAGGTTCTCCCCGGCCAGCGCTTTGAGGGCTTCCCGAACGGGAATGTCGCTGACCTCAAACTGCCGCGCCACCTGCCGGATGTTGATGCGCTCCCCGGGTGCGATCTCGCCGCTGATAATGGCGGCCCGCAGCGCCTCGTACACCTGCTCATGCTTTGTTTGAAACGTTTTCAAATCCAGACCTCCACAACAGAAGGATATATTACATATACATCATATATTATATATAGGCAGTATAGGGCAAATACGATCTAAAGATTCATTATCCTGCCAGCCCCGAACGGCTCCATGAAATTTCTTGCGGAGGTCTGGTGAAATGATGAGATTGGATGGACAGGTTGCTTTAGTTACCGGGGCATCGAAAGGATTCGGCCGGTCTACTGCCCTCCTCTTCGCACAGGAGGGGGCCGACGTGATCATCAACTACCGATCGTCCGGGGAAGAGGCCGCCAAGCTGGTGGCGGAAGTGGAACGCCTCGGCCGAAGGTGCGTTGCGGTTCAGGCTGACGTATCTGATGAGGGCCAGGCGAGCCGTCTGGTCGAATCCGCGATCGCTGCGTTCGGCCGCATCGACGTGCTGGTGAACAACGCCGGGGTTATGGAGGTCAAGCCGTTTGCTGAACAGACGCCGGCCGCCTGGGAGGCCATGATTGCCGTCAACATCTTCGGCCCGCTCTACGTGACCAGGGCCGTCCTCCCCCTGATGATTGAGCGGGGTCGCGGCAGCATCATCAACCTGGCCTCTCAGCTGGGTCACGTGGGCGGCGAGAATTTTGCCGTCTACTCCGGCACCAAAGGGTTTGTGCTGGCTTACACCAAGTCGCTCGCCCGTGAGGTGGGCCCCCACGGCATCCGCGTGAACGCGGTCTGCCCCGGGTCGATTGTAACGGACATGAACCTGTCCATCTTCCCGCCGGACCGCCAGGCGCAAAAAGCGCAGGAACTGCCCCTGCGGCACATGGGCGATCCGCTCGACGTCGCGTATGCTGCGCTTTATCTGGCGGCCGAGGAGTCGAAGTTCATGACCGGACAGTGCGTGGACGTCAACGGCGGTTCGACCATGGCATGATGGCTCCGGCAATGTTGCAACTGCTGCGGCACAACTATTTGAAGGAGGTTACCGGGTGAAAACGGAGCGGCGTCGCGATAATCAGCAATGGCTTCTGGACTATATGGTGAAGACCACTGGGCGCGTGCAGAATTTCGCTTATGACGAGCGTGAGGTGCCGGTTGAGGTCAAGTCGTACCGCATGATTCCCAGGGCTATGTACAAGGTCGCCAGCCATTACGAGACCATTGCGAAGGCGGCTGAGGCCAAGGGCCACCTGGATACGGCAGCCCAGCTGTATGTGAAAGCGTGCGGCGTATATATGGGCGCCCAGCACGCCATTTATGAGGACGACAACCAGGAGAAAATCTTCCTGCACCGGAAGCACCAGGAGTGCTTCGACAAGGCCGCGGTCTGCGCCGGCTCCAAGGTGGAGACGGTGGAAATCTCGTGGGAAGGCGTTCAGATTCAGGCGCGCTTTCACCCGGCCCCCGGAGGGAAGAAGGCGCCGACCGTCCTGTTCCTGCCGGGCATGGACATGACCAAGGAAGCGTTTCCGAGTCCGCTGGGGAGCCCGTTTGCCAAGCGTGGCATGAACGTGCTCTCGATCGACGGCCCCGGCCAGGGCATCAGCAACATTCGGAAGATCCGCGTTTCAGCCGACAATTACGAATTGGCCGCCAAGGCCTGCATTGACTACCTGGTGACACGACAGGACGTGGACGCCGACAAGATCGCCGTCTGCGGCGCGAGCTTCGGCACCCACTGGGGCTCACGCCTGGCCGCCATCGACGATCGTGTCAGGGCCGTCGCCACGGCTCATGCCGTCTATGGATCAAAGCGGGCCATCTTCGAAGAGGCATCGCCGCGCTTCAAGCAGATGTTCATGTACATGGCGGGCATCCACGACGAGGACGAGTTCGACCAGCTGGCCGATCACATGAGCAACGAGGGCTATGGTGCAAGAATCAAGTGCCCCAGCTTGATGATCACCGGCGAGTTCGACCCGCTGGCCCATATGGAGGATAACCTCGCCTTCTTCGATGAAGTAGCGGGCCCCAAGGAGATGTGGGTCTTCGAGAACGAGTTTCACCGGGCCTCCGGCCGGGAGGGCATCGCCGGGCTGGAGATCTACCACTTCGAGGCCGACTGGATCAAGGATGCGCTGGAGGGCAAGATGCCTGCCGGAAGTGCCATCATTCGCGTCGTCCGGCAGAAGGAGGGCGAGGGTCCCTACGAGGAGCCAAACCGTCCCATCTACATGCCGGGCCGCTTCGAGGACTGATCAGCCGGGCTTTGCATCGGACCACGTTTTAGAAGTCGGCGGCCATAGTCGAGTCGGACAATAACAGAAGGGCCGGGGGCGATAGCGCTCCCGGCCCTTCTGTTTGGGGGGTTAGTCATGGTCCGTCGCGGGATGGACGAACTGGTGCCCGCCCTTGATGGTGTAGGTAACCTGCTGGGTGGCTGACCATGTCTCTGGGTGTGAGTGGTATTTACCCTCATCCACCCACTCCCCCTGATCCACGCTCTGACAGGTCTTCTCGCCGGTGATCGGATCCGTATTGCAGATATCGACCCAGTGCTCATGCCACTGCCAGTTTTCATGCCAGTGGTCCCAGGTGTACGTGCCCTTTGCCGTCACCGTCACGGTATAGTCGCCGTCCTCGGGCGTTGTACTCGGGGCCGGCAGGTCGAAGGTGTAGTGCCAGGAGCGGTCACTGCCGGTTGCGCCAGGCTCGTTCGGGGCCTTCCAGCATTCCGGCTGATAGGCGACACAGGCGCTCAGGTCCCGCAGCTCGTCGGGCAGGGTGACCGTTACCTGATCGACGTTGAAGGACGTGAGTTTGTGGCTGTCGATCTCATCCTTGCGATTGACGGTCACGTCCATATTGATGCGATGGCCGCGATGGCCGACGGTTGGGTCGAAGGTCACGTCGAACGCTACGGATGGCGGGGCCGGCGGTGGCGGCGGCGGGCAGTCGCGCACTGTCAGGGGCTTCTCGACCCACGTGCTCCAGGCACCGGCCGCGTTCTGGGCGCGGTAGCGGATGTTGACGGTGGTCGGCGAGTCGAAGCGGGCGGGCGGGGGCCAGCTGTATGGCTCGCCTTGCTCCGCAGCCCG
>JAQBPS010000088.1 GCA_028287415.1 Bacillota bacterium
GAGGGCGATGTCCACAGCGCTCAGCACGGCCATGACGAGGCCGCGGCGGCCGTACCGATAGGTGAGCCGGTAAACCTGCTCCCAGATCGCCGCGGTGTAGAAGGGATCGTGCCCCAGCACCAGCGGCGTTACGGTCTCATCCAGCACCGTCTGCATGGAGTCGAGCGAGCCCAGGGCGAAACCTTCCCCGATGCCGGTGATCCCCTCATCGGTCTGCACCTCCACCAGGAACACGTCACGGCTGGGGATCGCGGCAAGCCCGTCCGCAAGCCCGTTAACGGGCGTGAACCGCAGCTTGATCGGCCGGATTGCGGTAATCTGCAAGGCTCTCTCCTCCGAGTAAATTGTTTCTGGGAACGTTTGCAGAAGAGGCCAGGAAAAAGCCGCGTCAGCGGGCCGGACCACAACTATTGCGCCGGACGATCCTGGCCTCGAGGATGATTTGCTCGATCTGCTCCGCATCCGGCTGCTCAATCTTTTTGATGAGGAGCTCCGCACCCAGCTGCCCCATCTTGGACCGGGGCACGGCTGCGGTCGTCAGCTCGATCCCTTTCATGGAGGAGAAGAGAATGTCGTCAAACCCGGCCAGAGAGATATCTTCCGGAATGCGCAGCCCCGCCTCCAGGATCGCTTCCCGGGCGCCCAGGGCCATGAAATCGTTACCCGCGAGAATGGCCGTGGGCGGGGGATTCAAGGCCAGGAGCTTCTGAGCAGCCCGATGGCCGCCGTGAAACTCGAGATCGCCATGCTCCACCAGTTCCGGGTGGACGGGAATCCCGGCCGCTTCCAAGGCTTCCTTATAGCCGGCCAGCTTCTCGGTGCTGCCGCTGGAGACGTTCTTACCAAAGATGTAAGCGATTCGGGTGTGTCCCAGCTGGATCAAATAGGTCGTCAATTGGACCGAGGCGTCCCGGTCGTTGGCGACAACGCAGTCGCTCATGAAGCCGGGCAGTTTCCGCCCAAGCAGCACCACCGGCACCCCTTCGGCGCGCAGATTGGGCAGCGCGGTATCGGTCCGGTAGACGCCGGCGTGGATGATGCCGTCCACCTGGCGCCCCAGCAGAGCCCGCACTTCTTGTTCGCCATTGGCCGAGTGCCCGCTGATCACCACTACGCCGTATCCCCGCTGGGTGGCGATCCGTTCGACGCCGCTGACGATCTCGCTGTAGAAGGGATTCTCGATTTCCGGAATGATGAGGCCGATGGCCATGCTCTTCCGTTGCACCAGTCCGCGCGCCAGGGCATTGGGCCGGTAACCCAGTTGTTTTGCAATCGTTTTCACACGTTCGGCGGTCTCCAGGTCGACATAATGGGCATCTGTCAGGGCGCGAGAGACTGTTGAAGGGGAAACTCCGGCCAGTTTTGCGATTTCCTTTATGGTGACTCCCATGTTTCGTCCTTTCCGGTGAGAGCAGGAGCTCACTTCTTCTGCAAACGTTCCTAGACACATAACTAGTTATACTCTGAGAAGAATATTTCCTCCTGCTGATTATGCTATACAGATATTTTCCGCTTGAAGAAGTTGACGGCCGGCACATCGCTCTTCCTATTTGCCATAACATAAATTATAGTAAATGTGTGCGTTGCTGCACAGTCCGTGGTAGTCGGGTTCGACCGGGCGAAGATCGATTCGCTCCTGGATGCTTGATCGCTGAGATTCCAGCCAGGTGAACGGGAGGTTGAAAAGATGAAAGAGATACTACAGGTAACCGCTTTGTCAGGCTATCCGGATGAGATCGGCCGCTGGCTCTGGTCGATGCAGGCGCTTCGGAGCGGGACCTTGGAAATGGTCGAGGGCCTCGATCAGGCGACGCTGGATTGGCAGGGGCCGGACGGGCGGGATAACGCCATCGGATCGCTGCTCTACCACATTGCCCGGGTCGAGATGTCGTGGCTCCATTACGACCTCCTCCTCCTGAAGGAATTCCCGCCGGCGGTCAACAGCGACTTCCCCTTCGAGGGGTGGAGCTCCCCGACTAGCATGATGCATGTTCCCAACGTCTCACTGGCGGATCACCTGGGCCGGCTCGAGCGCAGTCGCTCGATCTTCCTGGACGCGTTTCGCGGCATGACGGTTGCTGATTGGCGGCGCCTGCGCAGTCCCTCGCCCGAGGAAGATGTGACGCCCGAATGGGTGGTCTTCCACCTGGCGGAGCACGAGGCCGGGCACCAATACCAGATCAACGCCATCAAACGGCGGGCCAGGCACTTCTTCGGAGGCGGCGCACAATAAACATAGGCCGGGGCCACCCCGACAATAAATAGCCGCCACCGTGCTTCATGCACCATGGCGGCTGAGTGATTTAAGATCGAGCGCGCCCCCCAGTCAAGAGGCACCCATGCGATGTCGTGTGAAACGTCGCCTATCCCCTGAAGATCGCCTGTGGAAGGAACGCGCTCACCAGCCAGTTCGGCGCATCCACGATCTCGCTGATGCGCAGGTCCACGGCGACACTGCACAGGGCGTACGCCTCCTCGCGGCTCAGCGCATGCTCCTCCTGGAGGTGCTCGATCATGAAGCGCACCGCCTTGCGCGTCGCCTCGTGCAGGTCCGGCGCCTGCCCGGTCGTCACGTAATAGCCCTTGGCATCCGCCTCCGGGGTGGGCGCACCGGCGATGATATAGCGGGGCTCCTGAATGGTCCGGCCCTTGTGCAGCTTGAAGCGCACAGCCATGCCCATCGGCGCTTCGATGGCCGTGCCGCAGACCTCGCCGTCGCCCTGGGCCGCGTGGGTGTCCCCCACCGAGAAGAGCGCGCCCTCCACCGAGACCGGCAGCAGCAGGCGTGTGCCGCGGGTCAGGTGGCGGATGTCCATGTTCCCGCCGTTGTAGCGGGGTGGCACGATGCTGTGCACGCCCGGCTCCTTCAACGCGGTCCCGATGGTCCCGGGGAACGGCTTGATGGGCACCGAGATCTCATCATTGAACAGCGCCTGGCCCTTGGACAGATCCCAGGTTTTCAGCCAGGGCTCCCGGAACTCATCCGCCAGGAGGCCGAAGCCCGGGATGATCGCCGTCCAGCCCCAGCTGGTAGCGCCGAAGTCCAGGATCTCCACCTCGAGCGTGTCCCCGGGCCTGGCGCCCTTGATGAAAATCGGCCCCGTCACCGGATTGATCCGGCTGAAATCCAGGGCGCCGACATCTGCCATCGTGGAGCGGAGATGCAGCTGCCCGGCTGACGCGTCTCCCACCTCGATCTCCACGCTGGTGCCCGGCTCCACCTCCAGGGCCGGCAAGATCGTGTTGTCCCAGCCAAAGTGGCGGTGGTGCGCATGAATCGAATGCTGGCACTTGCCCATGCTCATGGAAATCCCCCTCCTCAATGTCGATCAGGCCATGCGGACCCGCGGGTCCAGCAGCGTATGGCTGATATCCGTCACAATACTGCTGATGACGACGATATACGCCGTGATCACCACCGTCCCCATGATCAGGGGGACGTCGACTGTCTGGATGGCCTCCACGGCCAGGCGGCCCATGCCCGGCCAGCCGAAGACCGTCTCCACCAGGACGATGTTGCCGAGAAACCAGGGAACATCCATGCCGATCATCGTCACGATCGGTCCCAGTGCGTTGCGCATCAGATGCTTGCGGATCACCCGGCCCTCCGTCACCCCCTTGGCCCGGGCGGTGCGGATGTAGTCCGTCCGCAGGATATCGACGGTGCTGGTGCGCATCATCCGGGCGTACCAGGCCCCGCCGCCCAGTCCCGCCGTCAGCGCGGGGAGGACCAGCTGCGCCGGCCCCACGCCGCTGAGGGGAAAGAGCGACAGCTTGAAGCCCAGGTAATAGAGCAGCGTGAGGCCGAGCCAGAACGGCGGGGCCGAGGCGCCGAAGAGCGCCAGCAGCATGCTGATCCGGTCGGTCAGGGACTGCGGCCGCATGGCCGAGGCGATCCCCACGGGGATGCCGATCAGCAGTTCCACCACGATCGCCGCCAGGATCAGGACCAGCGTGTAGGGTAGCCGACTCATGATCGCCTGGGTGACCGGCATCTGCAATTTATAAGAGAAGCCCAGATCCCCCTGGAGTCCGCGCACGGCATAGCGGCTGTACTGCACCCAGAACGGCTGGTCCAGCCCCAGTTCGCTGCGGATCCGTGCGACGGTCTCCGGCGTTGCGCTGGGACCGCTGTACATCCGGGCCGGATCGGCCGGCAGGAAGAAGATCAGCAGATAGGTGATCACTGAGATGCCCACCAGTGACAGCGCACCCTGCAGCACTCGTTTGAGAATGTAGGCCGGCATGGCATCAGCTCCGCTTCTGGTAGGGATCGAGCGCATCGCGCAGGCCGTCGCCAAGCAAGTTGAAACTGAAAACCGTCAGGGCAATCGCAAGTCCGGGATAGAGCACCAGCCAGGGCGCCGATCGGTAGAACCGCTGCCCGGACGAAATCATCTGCCCCCAGCTCGGGTCGGGGGGCTGCACGCCGATGCCCAGGTAGCTGAGCGCCGCCTCCAGCATCACGTTGGTGGCGATGCCCAGCGTACCCCAGACGATCAGGGTCGGCAGCAAGTGGGGCAGCAGGTGCCGCATGATGATGCGCCGGCGCGGGGCGCCGACGGCGTGCGCTGCCTCAATGAACTCCCGTTCTCGCAGGGCGACGACCTGCCCGTAGACCACCCGGGCAATCCACGTCCAGTAAACCAGCCCGATCACGAGGATGATGATCCAGATGCTCGGCTTGAGAATGGCCACCAGGGCGATGGCGAGCAGCAGCGTGGGAAAGGCCATCAAAATGTCGGTGAGGCGCATCAGGATCGCCCCGACCCACCCGCCGAAGTAGCCGGCCACGGCACCCACGCAGGTCCCGATGGTCAGGGCCAGCCCGTTTGCCAGGACGCCCACCAGCAGCGAGACCCGGGTGCCGTAGAGAATCCGGCTGAGCAGATCGCGGCCGTTGGGATCGGTGCCGAGCAGGAACCGGGCGCTTCCCGGCAGGGTACTGGGGACGGGCAGCCCGTTGTCCGAGAGCCCTTCAGCGAACTGCTCGGACGGACTGTGCGGGGCGATCCAGGGTGCGGCGAGGGCGACGATAATCAGCAAGATCACGAAGAGACCGCCGAGCAGGGCGAGCCTGTCCCGCCGCAGCCTCCGCCAGGCGAGGCGCAGGTAGCTCTGTTCTTCGCCGCCGGGAATTGCCACCGTCAGACCTCCTACTGCTTCCAGAGCCGCTCGTACCGCAGGGTGTGCTCGGGATGCCCGAAGTCGCCCTGGTTGCCGTGCAGTTTCTCGGAGCGGGCGATGTCGTACTGGCCGTGGTAGACCGGCACGGCCACCGCATCATCCATCAGCTTGCGGAACAGCGCCTGATAGCCGGTCACGCGCGCACCCTTGTCGATGCTCCCCAGCAGCTTCGCCGCCTGCTTGTCCAGGTCCGCATTGCAGTACCAGCTCCAGTTCCAGCCGCCCTGTACGGCGGAGCCGCAGGCGAAGAGCGGCGCATAGAAATCGTCCGGGTCGGGGTAATCCTGGATCCAGCCTAACCCGCCGGTCCAGACCAGCGGTACCTTCCCCTCCGTGCCGGCGTTCTCAATGACGGTGCTGCTGGCCAGGGACTGGATGTTCAGCTTGATGCCGATCTTGGACAGATCCTGCTGGAACGACTCGCAGAGCTTTGGCTGCGGGTCGGTGGAGATGCAGGCAATCGTCGTCTCGAAGCCCTGGGGGAAGCCAGCCTCGGCCAGGAGCGACTTGGCCTTGTCGGGGCTGTACTCATAGCCCTTGTACGCCTGGTCGTAGCCAGGCATGAGCGGGGGCAGGATCTGATTGGCCGTAGTGCCGCGCCCATTGAGCAGCTTGACCACCCTGGCCTTGTCAATCGCCATGTTCAGGGCCTGGCGGACCTTCACGTTGTCAAAGGGCTTGACGCGCGTGTTGATGGCGATGTAGATGGTGCTCACCTGCGGGGACTGGACCAGCCGCTTCTGCGCGGCCGGGTCCGCCTTGATCCGGGCATATTCGGCTGCCGGAATCGGGTCGCCCATCACGTCGATCTCGCCCTTCTCCAGCCGGAGAATGGCCACCTCGGGCGCGACGCCGACTTCAATGGTGACCCGATCCAGGTAGGGCAGGCCGCCAAAGAAGTAATTCGGATTGCGGTCGAAGACGATCCGCTGACCCGGCTGCCACTCCTTGAAGAGGAAGGGTCCCGTTCCCACGGGGTGATGGCCGAACTGCTCGCCCCATTTCGCTACCTCTTCCTTGGGCACCACATAGGCGAAGTTGAGGGCCAGCTTGTTGAGGAAGGTGACATCCGGCTCGGCCAGGGTGAACTTGACCGTATACTTGTCCGGCGCCTCGATGCCCTGGACGGACTTAGCCTTGCCGTCGGCAAACTCCCGGGCGCCCTGGATGCCCATGTAGAAGCCGGCACCGGGGCTCTTGGTCTTCGGGTCCACCACCCGGGTCATGCTATAGACCACATCATCGGCGGTCAGCTCCCGCCCGTTCTGGAACTTGACGCCCTGGCGGAGCTTGAAGGTGTAGACTTTGGCATCGCTGCTGACCTGCGGCATGCCGTCAGCCAGGCGGGGCTCCAGGGTTGTGCCGGCGTCGTAGTCGAGCAGGCCATCGAAGACGTTCTTGATGGCCGGCCAGTTGGACCAGTCGTAGCCGATCGCGGGGTCCAGGGTCGCAAAGTCATCCTGGTAGGCAACCACGATGCTGCCGCCCTTGGCGGGTCCGCCTGGTTGGGCTGGTTGGGTCCCCTGTCCGGTGCTCTGCTGTGACTGGGTGGGCGGTGTCGGGGGGCCGAGGCTGCTCTGTTTGGCACAGCCGGCAAGGGCAGTGGCGCAGAGAAGCAGCGCTGGGACGAAGAGACGAACCGGGGGGCGAGTGTGCGTGGGACTCACCTCTTCCAAGGGGGATATGGGATCTGGCTAATAACATTTCGCCTACAGATATTATTCTCATAGAATATGAAACCACCTCTGTCACTTTAGGCTAAATTAGCTAACATGCAGACGTCGGAGCGGAAAACAAGAACGCACTTCCAGCCCTTATACAGCAGAAGTGCGTTCAATCGGTATGTGCCGATTCTACTTGAGGGACTGAGCAACCTTCAGCAGTTCCTTTACAGGGACATCACCATCGGCGCCCACGGCATTCGCCCCACAGTTGGGGAAGCGGCGCCCTTTGATGACGTGGTGCCATTAAGATGGCAACTCCGGCTGATTAAAAACGACGCGATTGCGCACGGAGGCGGCGGGGTTACTGATTGTTGAACGTATTGATGATGTTGGCCTCGCCCCTCAGCTTGTCCAGCCATTGTGGCAGCCGGTTTCCGACCTCTGTGTCGATGTAGGCCTGCGTCACCTCATCCTTGATCGCGGCGAACTCCGGCGTCGCCCCCCGCACCGCGACCACCTGTGCGACATGCCATCCAAAGCTGCTCTGGAAGGGCTGCGAGATCTGGCCCGCCTGAAGGGTGAAGACGACCTTCTCAAAAGCGGGGTCCATCTTACCCAAGCCAAAGAAGCCGAGGTCACCGCCATTCGTCTTGGCGCTGGGGTCCACGGATTTTTCCCTGGCGACCGTCTGGAAGTCCGCGCCGCCGTCGAGCTGCGCCTTGACCGCCTTGGCCTCCTGAAAGGTAGCGACCAGGATGTGGCGGGCGTGAACCTCCCGTGTGTCAAACCGGGTTCGGTTCGCTTCGAAGAAGGCCTTGACCGTTGCGTCATCTACGGTGATCTCCGGCTGCAGTAGCTTGGTGACCTTGATCTGCCGCGATTGCTGCCTGCGCAGCTGCTCCAGGGTCACGTTGTTCTGTGCCAGGGCCTGCATGAGCTTCTGATCACTGCCGAACCGTTGCCTCAGCCGATCGACCGCCCGATCAACCTCAGAAGGCGTTACAACTACGCCAGCCTTCTCGGCTGCCTGGTTGATCAGCAGATCCCCGATCAGGGCGTCGACGGTTGTCGCCCCGGATTGAGCAGCCATGCGGTTGTACAGGTCAAGTTTGGTGATCGGCTGCCCGTTCACCGACG
>JAQBPS010000091.1 GCA_028287415.1 Bacillota bacterium
GTAAGCCGTGCAATCCGTGGCGATAAAAATGTCCGGAAAACCCCAGTTGTGCGCTGCGGGCTTTTTATATGGCCACGGATTCCACAGGTTACACTTCAACAAAAATGCGAGGGGGGCAGTACCTGCCCCCCTCGCATTTTTTTCTATCTAAAACCGGCGCCCACGGCGATTGCCGCCGTTGCCGCCGCCGGGCCGGCCGCCCGCAGGGCGATCCTCCCGGGGCCGTGCCTCGGTCACGGTGAGCGCCCGGCCTTCCCAGTCAGCGCCGTTGAGCGCAGTGATCACGTTGTCGACAGCGTCCATGGGGACTTCGACGAACCCGAATCCCCGGGACCGCCCGGACTCCCGGTCCGTCGCCACCCGGCAGGATACAACCTCACAGTGCTGGCCGACGGCGTGGCCCAGATCTGTCGTGCTGATGGTCCACGGCAGATTGCCGACATACAGGGTCTTTGTCATGCTCGCTTCTTGCTCCTATTGAACCTGATTATCGCCTTGCGATACGACCAGTTTTCCCCAGCAGCGATCAGCCTAACCCGACTTTTTCAGAAATTCTGCGGGTGGTCCCCGGTGCATAAGCAATGAGGACGACCTGTCGAAGGAGGGCGATTCCCCTGCACAACGATACACCGGCCGCCGTGAGGCGGTTCTGGCTGGTGCTGTGGACCGTGGCCGTCGGGCTGATCCTGCTGCTGTGCTTTGCGACGTTGCGCCAGCGTCCCTTTGACCCGGAGGCGGTGCGGCACTTTCCGCTCGCGGTGCTAGAGCGTGGCAGGCAGTTCTCCCGGGAGGTGAGCATTGCCGCGACGATCCGCTCCCTGCTCTCGCTGGGGCTCATGCTTGCCCTCTGCTTTCACCCGGTTGGCACTCGTGTGCTGCGATGGCTTGAGCGGCAGGGGCGGGGGCGCTTCTGGCTGGCGCTGATCTGTGTGGCACTCGGCGTCACGCTGCTGACCAGCCTGGTAGAGCTGCCGTTCAGCTTTTACCTGGGCCATCTGCATGAGAAGGCGTACGGCCTCTCCCGCCAGAGTGCGGCAGGCTGGTTTGCCGACTACGCAAAGCACATGCTCCTCAACCTGACCCTCTCACTGCCCCTCTGGATTCCGCTGTACTGGCTGATGCGGCGGTGGCCGCGGGGCTGGTGGCTGCCCGGCGCAGCCTTCAACATCGCCGTCTCAGGCCTGTTTGTGCTGATCTATCCGGTCGTGATCATGCCCCTGTTCAACCAGATGAGCCCGGTGAAGGATCCGCAGATTGTCGCGATGATCCATGGGCTGGCGAACCGCGCACAGGTGCGGGTTGAGGCGATCAGCGAGATGAAGGTCAGCGACAAGACCAGCCGGGTGAATGCAATGGTGACAGGGCTGGGCCCGACCAAGCTGGTGGTCCTTTTGGATACGCTCCTCCAGCAGTTCAGCCGGGACGAGGTCGAGGTGGTGATGGCGCACGAGCTGGCGCACGCCGCCTACCAGGATGTCGTGGTGGGCTGGCTCGCCTCCGGGGCTGGCGAGGTGGCGGTGCTGTGCGTCGTCGCCTGGGCGCTTCGGGGCATGGTGGGCGTGGGCCCGCTGCGGCTCGCTGCACCGCACTCGCCCCGTGGGCTGGCTGTGCTATTGCTGCTGTTCTCGCTGATCGGCGAGGTGACGGGCCCGGCGCAGAATATCATCTCCCGCCGGGCGGAGACGAGGGCGGACCGCTTCGCGATCACTCTCACTGGCAAGCCCCAGGCATTTGTGTCCAGCTTTAAGAAGCTGGCCGCCGGCAACCCCGGCGATGTCGATCCGCCGCCGCTGGTTGAGTTCCTGAGCTACTCGCATCCTTCGGTTACGAACCGGTTGCGGGCCGCTACACAGATGGGGCGGTAACGGCGGGAGCAGGCTCTTTTATATGGCCGCGGATTTGCGGATTAATATGGGCCACGGATTGCACGGATTAAAAGAGAAACACAGATCAACACAGGTGAAATAAATAATTTTTTCCCCTGCATTAATCTGTGTTTGCATTTAAAAATCAGTGTAACCCGTGAAATCCGTGGCCATAAAACTACTCGACTCCCGCCCAGCGCTTGAAGACCAGGGTGATGTTCGTGCCGCCGAAGCCGAAGCTGTTCGAGATGGCGACATCCAGCCCCTCGACCGGGCGGGCCTGGTTCGGCACGCAGTCCAGGTCGCACTCAGGGTCGGGCGTCCCATAATTAATCGTCGGCGGCAGAATCTGATGCTTGAGCGCCAGGACGGTGAGAATCCCCTCGATGGCAGCCGCGGCGCCCAGCAGGTGGCCGTGCATCGACTTGGTGGAGCTGATGGCCAGTTTGTACGCATGCTCGCCGAACACCTGCTTGATCGCCTTGGTCTCCATGGCGTCGCCCAGGTCAGTCGCGGTGGCATGAGCGTTGATGTACCCCACCGCCTGCGGCGCAAGGCCGGCGCTGCGCAGGGCTGCCTGCATCGCACGGGCGGCGCCCCGACCGTCCGGGGCGGGCGCGGTGATATGGTAGGCGTCCGCAGAGGCGCCGGCGCCGATGACCTCGGCGTAGATTTTCGCGCCCCGGGCGCGGGCGTGCTCCAGATCCTCCAGGATCAGCGTGCCGGCGCCCTCAGCAATCACAAAGCCGTCACGGTCGGCCGAGAAGGGGCGGGATGCGCCCTGGGGATTATCGTTGTGGGTGGAGAGGGCCCGGGCCGAGTTGAAGCCCGCGACCGCCAGCTCCGTGATCGTCGATTCAGCACCGCCGGTCACCATCACGTCCGCCTCGCCGCGCCGGATCAGGTGGAAGGCGTCAGCGAGGGCATGTCCGCCCGATGAGCAGGCGGAGACAACGCCGTAGTTTGGCCCTTGGAGCCCGTGTTTGAGGGAGATCATGCCCGCAGCCATGTTGATGATGCAGCTCGGCACGAAGAAGGGCGAAACCCGGCGCGGCCCCTTCTCCACGAGGGTCAT
Source organism: Bacillota bacterium (assembly GCA_028287415.1). Classification (GTDB taxonomy): domain Bacteria; phylum Bacillota; class Sulfobacillia; order Symbiobacteriales; family Symbiobacteriaceae; genus RYN-353. Next base: position 2,941 of record JAQBPS010000091.1, read on the forward strand.
CTTCGTTTCCTCGATGCCGCCAAGTCCGCCCATGCCGCTGCCGTAGATCACGCCGGTGCGTTCGGCCAGGTCAGAGTCGCCATCCAGCTTCAGGCCGCAGTCAGCCATGGCCTCAGCCGTGGCGGCGAGCGCATAGTGGATGAACGGCTCGAACCGCTTGACCTCTTTGGCGTCCATGGCAACGGTCGGGTCGAAGTTCTTCACCTCGCCGGCGAACAGCGTGGCAGAACGGGAGGGGTCAAAGTGGGTGATCGGCCCGATGCCCGAACGGCCGGCCAGAGCGGCTTCCCAGTTTTCGGGCACACCAAGGCCCAGCGGCGAAACAAGTCCCAGTCCGGTGATCACAACACGGCGCTCCATCGAGCGTCACTCCTTCGGCATTAAATAGGCGCGCAGCATTGCCAGGGTGGCGGTGCGCAGCGTTCGCAGGTCGACCTCGGGCGTGTCGATCACCCAGTAGACCGCCACGCCATCAGCGGTGCACAGCAGCAAGGTTGCCAGGGCAGCGGGGTCGGCATCTGCGCGAAATAGTCCCTGCGCCACGCCGTCACGGATAATGCTGCTGATATAGGAGACCAGGGCGCCGAACCGCCCCTGAAGCCCACGCCGGACCTCGCCGTCCTGCACGGCCTCGCCGAGCGTTGCCAGCAGCAGACGCCCGGTCACCGGGTGGCGCACCCGCAGGGCGCTGGTGAACAGGCCGACGCAGTGGACAAGCTGCTCCCAGGGATCGCCGGCGGTTTCGGTGAGGCGGGCGAACAGCTCGGGGGTGCGGCCAAGCCGCTCCTCAACCAGGGTGAGCATGATCTCGCCCTTGTTGTGGAAGTAGCGGTAGATGGCGCCAACGCTTAGACCGCACCGGTTGGAGATATCGTCGATGGTCGCGAGCTGATACCCCTTGCCGATGAAGACGGCCATGGCTGCATCCAGGATGGCCTGGCGGCGTTGCTCCTTGTGCTCAGCACTGACGCGTGGCAATCCGACCGACCTCCCGCCATTCGTGGCGGCCCCTTTAAAAAGCGAGCGCTCATTCATTTTTATAGCATGGCACGCGCCAAAGTTCAAGGGGAAAGAGGGGGCAATGCCAAGGACCCCGACCGCAGAAGCGGTCGGAGTCCCTGCGCAGGTCCCGCGAACGGCCGGTTCTCTCGGTAGAACCCAGCCCGATGCGGCTTTGTTAGTTCGAGTTGGTCCGGGTAATCGGGTTGACGCCAGTGGCCGTCGCCTGCTGAAGCGAAGTGCCGCCAGCAGCGCCACCAGCGAAGTTGCTGGCAGTGAGGCTGCTGCCGTCAAGCATTCCAGCCGTGGCGCCGAACTGGCCAGCCTGGGCGCCATAAGCGCCGCCAGCCATACCAGCCTGGGCACCGCCACCCATACCAGCCTGGGCACCGCCGAGCATACCGGCCTGGGCACCGCCGAGCATACCAGCCTGGGCACCGCCAAAGCCGCCCATGAGGCTGGCGCTGGCGCCATCAAGGGGAGCGCCAAGGGCCTGGGCCAGGGCCGGCTGGGCGGCGGCGCCGGCGGTCGAACCGTCAGCAACCGTCATACCAAACTGGCCAGCCGCGGGGAGGGCAACGGGATTCTGGGCCCCGAATGCTCCGCCGGCGGCGTTCGGGGCACCAACCCCGGGAACGCCAGGGCGGGCGCCCAGGCCGATGTTCGCCTGAGCAGTGACCCGCTGCAGAGCAGACGCGTTCTTGATCAGGGCGTTACCAGGCGTAACGCCAAAATTCGGCCCCGTCAGCAAGCCAGTAACCTGATTACCCTGGGCGCCGACAGCGCCAATCTGGCCAGTCGAAGCTGCCGCAGCAGCAGGATTGCCAGTCTGCATCCCGCCCGCACCACCGATCATGCCTGCCATCTGGGAACTCACCCTCCTGTAGAGATTGTGGAGTACCTTGGGACCACTCTTAGTGTGGCTCGGCGGGGCTGTTCTATACGGAACTGGCGGATGCAAATTATCCTTCAGGCGGGGGCAGACTAAGCGTACCTTAGTATTGAAGGAGTGCCGTGCGTGCGAGACATCTTCCGCGAGGGGATGAAACTGAGCGAGTCGTTGGCCCGCCTGCCGTGGCGGGCAGCCCGCGAGGTCATCGGCGGGAAAAGCGAGACGCTCGACAGGGCCGCTGACCTGGGCGAACGGCTGGGGACGCTGCCGTTTCGGGCCGCAGCGCGGATCCTTGAAGTTGATGAGCTGGAAAGCGGTGGGGAGGCACCGGTGGCGGCGCCGCCGGCCCCGCAGGCCGACGATCGGCCCGCTACCCAGCGAGCCGGCGGACCCGCCCGAGAGACTGAAGCGAAGCCGGCGGCCCGACACCTGCCCCGAGTGGTCGTGCTTGGCGCCGGCTACGCAGGGCTGACTTGCTTCCTGGAGTTGCAGGAGAGCCTGGGCCGCGACCACGAGCTGCTCCTGGTCAACGGCGACGAGTATCATTGGTTTACCACCGAACTCCACACTTATGTGGCGGGCGAGGCGGAGGATACCGTCCGGATCAAACTCTCGCGAGTGGTGGCCCGCCCGAGGCGGCTGCTGGTGGGCCGGGTCGCTCTGATTCATCCCGAAGCGAGGGCGGTGGAGCTGGCGGGCGGGCAGCGCATCAGTTACGACATGCTGGTGTTCGCGCTCGGCAGCGACCCGGAGTACTACGGTTTGCCCGGCGTGGCCGAAAACAGCATGATCGTGGGCAACTGGCAGAGCGCAACCCGGCTGCGGGAGCGGATCGCCGAGTTGCTGGCGCAGGGCGGGCTGGGGGTGAAACGGCGTGTGGTCGTGGCCGGCGGCGGCCTGACCGGCGTGGAGGTTGCGGCCGAACTGGCCGAGCAGCACCCGGATGAGCTCCAGCTGACCATTCTGGAAGCGGGGCCGGAGATCATGGCCGGGTTCGCCCCGGACCTGGTTGAGACTGCCCGCCACGTGCTGGAGTCAAGGGGCATCGCGATTCACACTGGCAACCCGATCGTGCGGGTAGAGCCCCGGTTGATCATCTTAAAGAACGGTGAGAGCATGCCGTTCGACCTGCTCGTCTGGTCGGGCGGGGTGCGTGGCAGCGCCATTCTTGCCAAGTCCGGCCTGGAGACGACTCACAGGGGGCGCGGCAAGGTGGACGCCTACCTGCGGGCTGAACACCACGACACGATCTACCTGGTGGGCGACTCGGCCGCGTTCATCGACCCGGCCACGGGTCGGGAGGTGCCGCCCACGGGGCAGGCCGCTGTGCAGATGGGCCGGACGGCGGGGCGCAACATCGTGCGGCGCCTGCACGGGCACGAGGAGGAGCCGTTCGAGCCGAAGCTGCGGGGGTCGTTTGCCTCCCTGGGCCGCAAGGAGGGCGTCGGGCAGATCGGTGAGGAGGAATACCGGGGTGTGCCGGCCATGGTGATCAAGAACCTGATCGAGGCGCACCATGTATGGGAGACCGGTGGCGGCCTGCTGCCGCTCATCACCCGCTTGCTGCGGGCCCCACAGCGTTACTTTCAGACGCGGCCGCAGGCGCGGCAGAAGCGGGCTAAGCGCCCGCCAGCGCCTTGATCACCATGGTCGCGTAGCTGCCGCGGGGCAGTGTGAAGCGGATCGCCAGTTTCAGCTTGTCCGGGTAGCGGTCATCGGGCACCGGTGGCTCCAGGTGGAGGCTCTGGGGAATCAGCAGCGCCGGCCGGGGCGTGGCCCTGAAGCCCAGGCCCGGCAGCACTTCGCCCTCGAGGGAGGCCGGCCTGAGCCGCCGCTCCCGCAGGATCTCCTCCAGCAACTCGCCGGCCTCCGGGTCGGGGAAGCGCATGCCCCTGCCGGGCAGCGGAATCATCAGCTCGGGTGAGAGGGCGGCGCCCGGCGCAAGCATCGCATACGGCCCGGCGACGCCGCGCACGGTGTCGCCCGCCCAGCTGCGCGCCGCCAGCAGGCGGCGCAGCATCTCGTTCCATAGGAAGGACTGGTAGGTCGAGAGCCACATCGTCGCCGTTTCACGGTGAGCGGTGGCCAGCGCCTCCCGGTAGGCGCCGGGGTTGGCCAGCAGCACGTCGAAGGAGCGCTGCTCCAGCGCCGAGTGAGCGATTTCCCGGCAGGCAGCCCAGTCGCCCCAGCGCTCCCGCAGGATGCGCTTGCGCTGCTTTGCCTCGGTGTGCTCCTCGGGGTGGATGGCGGTCAGCGCCATGTTGAGCGCTTCCTCCCACTTGCCCTGGAGCATCTTCTCGGCGATGAAGCCCCGTTCTTTATCGATGTTGCCGAACCGCTGATCGTCAAAGTAGTTGGGCAGCCCCTGCTCCTGAATGCGGGCGGCGTTTGCCGCCATCCGCCGGGCTGTGTCCGGGTCGAGATCCCGCACCGTCAGATCAAAGTGGTTGGCGAGGATGAGGGACGGCGCCATCGGCTCGGTGGCGTAGCCGATCTGCTTGAGGCTGTAGCCCTTGGTGGTGAGGCTCAGGTCGGCGGGGTGCTGCACGGTGACGTACTGGAAGGTGTGTGCATGGCGGTCCTTCTTGCCGCCGTATGCAACGCGGTCATAGGGCACCCGCTTCTCCTTGGCGATGCGGATCAACGCGTCCGCCGTGTTCCAATCCTTCTTCTCGAGCATGTATACCCGGTGGGGCGCCGGTGCGCGGCGAATCCGGAGGCCGGTTGCCTCGCGGACGACGAAGTCTTCAGGGGTGACTTTGAGGCGCAAATCGTGAGTCCTCCGTTGATGAACGATTACGGAGCGCTGTCCGTTATAGTGTGTCCCGGCGCACGGGCGCTCTGTCGATCATGGCCGCATATGCCACGGCTCGACTGTGCCGATGATGCTCCTTGCCGCATCGCTTGCGACGGCCCGGAGCACGCCGCTGCTGATCTCGCTGTTGGTCAGCCACCGGGAGCGTTCGCCCTCGACGATAAAGCCGAGGATCACCTCCCGGTACTGGACGGGCTCAGGCACGGCATCCAGCCCGGGGCGGGGCAGCCGGCTGGGGTCGGCGGCGGCGCTGCCCCGCACGTGGAACAACCGGGCGGGTTCCCCGGGGCGGGCCAATTCCTGCGCGACAAGCCCGAGGGCGCCGGGTGCGGTGCTGTGGATCCAGCAGACCGCAAGGCTGACTGGGCCGTGGGTTTCGACGGCCTGGCGCAGGGCCCGGGTGAGGGCCGCGGAATCGCTGTAGTCAAGGGAGAGCGGGTTGATGCCGCTGCTTGCTGCGAGCGCATCTGCGTGCCGGGCCACCACGCTTACCGTGTCGAAGGTCCGTGCCAGCCCCAGGCTGGCTTCTCTGAGCATGCCTGTTCCGCCGATCACAAGTGCATGAGTACGTTTCAATGGATGTGAGTACCTCCGTTCATGCCGCAGCTGCGCGGTCTACACGGTCGCTTCCAAGCAGAAGGCGCCCTACCATTCTGTTCCCGCACAGCCTGGTTATGGCTCGATGCCCTTGCGAGGGAAGTGATCGATGGCCGCCCGCTGTTC
>JAQBPS010000140.1 GCA_028287415.1 Bacillota bacterium
TAGCGGGCATGGTTTGCATTGTGAGGGGGGAGTGCAGCCATGTCAACGCCGCTAGCACCGCCACGTTGCGGTGCGCCGCCTCCGAATGTTCTATCCATAAGAACTTCGTATCCAGAAGGAACTTCAATCCAGTATCTGTCGTCAATGAGACGACGTGGTACCTAACTATTACGATTACGCTTCCTGCCAGGAGGCAGTTGCACTGCGACAGGCTATAATGAATACCGCTCGGACCGCTGTGCGGGCCGCGGCGAGCATGCGGGCACTTGGGCCGCGCGGCAAGGGCAGCCGTATCATCACCTACCATTCCGTTCGTCCTGACGGGCCGGGCCGGCGCAGTAGCTATGTGTCGCCGGCTGATATGCAGGCACAGCTGACGTGGCTGGCAAGGGAGTACGAAGTGGTCCCCCTGTCCACGATCACGCGTGCGCTTGAACAGGGCAGGTTGCTCCCTGCGAGCTGGGTGAGCATCACATTTGATGATGGCTACATGGACAATTATCAATATGCGTACCCGATCCTCAGAGCCCTCAACCTGCCGGCCACGATCTTTGTCATCACCGGCAAGATCGGCCGCGACCCGGCGTTCCTGACCCTGGATCAGATTGCTGAAATGCACGGCGGCAATATCGCGTTCGGCGCGCACACCGTGGACCATATCCCCCTGACCAGCATGCCTGCGGCCGCGGCCAAAGAGCAGGTCATACGCTCCAAGCAGCAGCTGGAGCAAATCCTCGGCGAGCCCGTGCAGCATTTCTGTTACCCGCATGGTCACTTTAATGCGACCATTGAGTCCTTCGTGCGGGAAGCAGGATTTCGCTCCTGCTGTACGGAAAACAGCGGTGCCGTCTCCAATGCGTCGGATCCGCTGCGATTGCTGCGGGTCGGCATTCTGGGCACGGACACCCAGGCGGACTTTCGCCTCAAGGTGCGGGGTGCTTACGATTGGTGGATCAATCTGTTCATGATGGCCCAGCAAGGGCGTCGTGGCATACGAGGGGGCATGCGGGCGTGACCCTGAAGATCAGCCGTCTGCCGTCGTTCGCGGCCGCTCAACCCGCATGGGCGCTGCTGGTTGCGGCTGACGCACATGCTTCGTTTTTTGCGCGGCCGGAATGGTTAGAGACCTGGTGGCGCCATCATAGCGGTGGCAAGGAACTGCTGCTCGTGCTCGGCGAGGCGTCGGGCCGGCCGGTGGCCCTGGCGCCCTTGCAGCTTGAATCCCTGCGGGGCGGCATGGGGCACCGCGTCGCGTTTCTCGGCAGCGGTCTCTCCGACTACGGTGATCTGCTTGTCGACGAGACCCAAACCGATCGGGCTGCCGCGGTGACCGCGATTTTGGATGCGGTTGCGGGCTGGTATCCGGCCGCGGTGTTTGACTTCGAGCAGATTTCGGAGGCGAGCCCCACCCTTGACGTGCTCAGGGAGTGGACCCGTGCACGTGGCCTGCAGACCGTGACGATCCCGCAGGACATCTGCCCGATCGCCGCGCTGCCGGCGGAGCCGGAGCTTTATCACAAGCAGTTGAAGAAGAGCTTTTTCCTCGACTTGAAGCGGGGCGAGCGCAGGCTGCGGGAGCGTGGTGCGGTCGCCCTGATCGATCACATGCGCCCGACGGACGGGGACTGGACCGACCTCGTCACAGCGATGGGCGGGCTGCAAACGCAGCGGATGCTGAGCAAGGGGGAGACCCCCATGTGGCAGGGCCCGCTCGGACTGTTCGTGCGGGATGTGCTGCAAGCCACCGACGCCGAGGGCAGCCTGCGCGTGACCGGGCTGACCTTCGACGGCCGGCTGATCGCCTATGAGCTCTGCTTTTTGCATAAGAACGTCATCTACGCCTGGAGCCGCGCGTTCGATGAAGACTTCCGGAACACGGGGCCCGGGAAGATCGCCCTGCTCCATCTGCTCGACCAGGGCATTGAACAGGGCTACCGGCGGTTCGACCTGCTGCGCGGCGAGGAGCCCTATAAAGCGTTCTGGACGAATGGCCAGACTCAGACCTACCGGACGACGTTCGTCATCAAGCCGTCATTTGCGGCCTGGCTCTGGTTCAAGTACGTGACCGCATGGAAGCAGCAGCTGCGGGAGCTGCCCGTGGCCCGCAAGGCCTACCAGGCCCTCAAGGCGATGAGGGGAGGAGGCCGATGAGCGTGATCAGGCGCTGGCAGCAGCATGCCCGCCAGTATGGGACCGGCGGACTGATCAGGTACCTGGGCGCCCGGCTTGTCCGCCCGCTCTGGGAGCGGGCGATCGTGAACTTATATGTGCTGACAGAGCCCGCTCCGGCGGTCGCACCCCGTCTGCCGGTGCGCATCCTCGAGCTCACGCCGGAACAGGGACTGCGCCTGCCGTTCTCCGGGGATGACTGGGCGGACCGCTGGCGGCACTATGGCGACACGTGCTATGCTGCGTGGGATGGGGATCAGTGCGTGCACTACTCGTGGGTCTCCACGAACATCTGTCATCTCGCTGAGGTGCATCAGTCGCTGCATATGGGGCCGGGGCAGG
>JAQBPS010000145.1 GCA_028287415.1 Bacillota bacterium
AACAGGAGTACCAGCACGACCGGCAGGTTGTTCATCAGCCCGACCATGGCCGGCGCCATGAATTGCCGGTTGGCGTTGAGCACCGCTGCCGCCACGCCGCCCAGCCCCATGAACAGGACCATGGGCAGCATCATCCGGGTCAGGGAGAGTGCCAGAGCGATCGCCGCAGCGGGCAGGCCAGGCGCCAGACGGGGCACAAACGCGGGCGCCAGCCCCCAGCCGATCAGGAGCAGTACCGCGGCGATCAGCACTGTGAGGTTAAGTACCGTGTTGACGAGCCGCCAGGCTGCTGCGTCGCCCCGCTTTTGTACGACATCCCGATAGACCGGAATGAAGACCAGCGTGAGCCCTGCGCCTACGGCCGCAAAGAGCGAGGTCGGCAGGTCCTGTGCGACCAGGTACGCGTCCGTGGCGTAGGTCGCCCCGAACCGTGCGGCCAGCAGTGCCTCCCGCAGGTAGCCCAGGAGCCGGCTCACGATCAGGAGTAATGAGATCAGCCCGGCCGTTTTGAAGACTGTGCGTGGCTGTATGTTCACGGGCTGCTCAACTCCTCGTAGAGCGCCGCCGTTTTCTCAGCCATGCGCTCGGCGCTGAAGAGCTCCCGGGCCCGGCGCCGGCCGGCTTGTCCCATCTGTGCGGCGACGACCGGGTCGAGCAGCAGCCGGTGAATCGCCGCGGCCAGGGCGTCCGGCTGCTCGGGCGGTACGAGTACACCCGTCTCGCCATCCACCACCACCTCGGGGATGCCCCCCACATGGCTGGCGATCACCGGGCGCCCGGCAGCCATGGCCTCCACGGCTACCAGCCCGAGCCCCTCCGACCGGGAGGGGAGCACGAACAAGCCAATCTGGCTCAGGAAGGCGGGGACGTCGGCCACGAAACCGGTCATGGTGACCCGGCCCTCCAGCCCCAGGTCGTGCAACTGGCGGGCCAGCGCCTCGCCCTGGGTACCCTCGCCGCCGAGGAGCAGCCGGGCCGCTCCGGGCGGCAGCTTGCTCATGGCGGCGAGCAGTACGTCAAAGCCCTTCTCCCGCCCCAGCCGGCCCAGGGCGCCGAGCACCGTTTGTGGCAAACCGGCCGCAGGCGGCTGGACTGCCACAAACGGTGCGAGCGCCACACCGCCCGGGATGACACGAATCCGCTCCGGGCGGGCGCCAGATGCCTCCAGCGCCCGCCTGACGGCCTCTGACACGGCGACGATGCGGTCAGCAAACAGGTTGACAGCCGCCCGCTTCAACACGGGCGCCGGTGCCCGTACCTGGAGGGACTGCTCCTCAGCGTAGGCGAGGCCGTGCTTCGTATAAATGACACGGGCGCCCGCCAGAGCCGCCGCCATCCGCCCGGCCAGTGAGCCGTGGGTGTGGGCGATCCGGGGGCGCCAGCTGCGCATGAGACCAGTCAGGGAACGCAGCGCCTGCCACGTGAACGAGACGTTTGCACCGGGGTAGAGCATCACTTTGATACCGGCGCGCCGGAGGGCAGCAGCCAGATCCCCTTCAGGACAGGCTACCGCCACATCGAACGCTTCGGTGATGCGGGGCTGGGACAGGAGCGTCAGTACGTACTGCCCGGCGCCGCCAATGTTCGTATCACTGCAGATGTGAAGAATCTTCGTGCGCTGCTTCAAGCTTTGGCGTCCTCTCTGTCACCCAGGGCCAGCCCCACACCCAGGGCAGCGACGGCCCAGAAAGCGAAGAGCAGCTTGGGGTTATACCAGATGTACTCAACCATGCCATGGAAGAGTATGCCGAAGAGGGCGGCGGGAACGGCAGCGATCAGCAGGGGGCGGCGGGGGCTGGAGCCGACCGTGAAGGTCCGGCGAATCAGCACCAGCAGCGTCCAGAGCACCGCCACGATCCCGAAGATGCCGAGCTCGGCAAAGACCTGCAAGTAGGTGTTGTGGGCGTGAGCGGCTCGGGCGAGGGGAAGCATGAACTCCTCGTAGCCCTTGGCGAACACCTCTGCGCCGGGGCCGGTACCGAGCACCCAGAACTTGCCGAGCATGGCCGAAACGCCGCGCCACACGTTGACCCGGTACAGGTTCGAGCTGTCCTGTAGCGTGAAGGCCGACGCCAGGCGCTGCAGGATTGATGCCGGAGCGAGCACCAGCAGGCCGAGACCCGCCGGCACACCGAGGATGGCCCAGCGGCGGAAGCGCAGCAGTACGAAGACGCCGAGGGCGATGATCAGGGCGAGCCAGCCGCCCCGCGACCAGGTGACCAGCAAGGCCAGTGCCATGAGCCCCAGCGGGAGGGCGAGTTCGATCTGCCGCTTCTGGTTCTGGAGCCACAGAGCGATGCCCACCGGGAGGTAAAGTGCCATGTACTCGGCCAGGTAGTTCGGGTTGCCCATGCTGGCGAAGACCCGGACCAGGGTGCCCGACGTGGTCGGGTCGGTCCAGCTTTCGTCGATCACGGGCGGGTGGATCAGTTGATAGATCGCCCAGAAACCCATGAGGGAACCGCCTACGATGACCGGTCCCAGCAATGCTGCCGCGTCGCGGGTACTGCGCACCAGGTCGACAATGATCACGAACAGCAGTGCCGCCGTGAACCACATGATCAGGTTGAGCACACTGATGCTCGGGGTGATGCTCTGGACCGTAGCGGTGGTAGCGATCATCAGGAGGAAGCCGAGCGGCACGAAGGCCGCCGAGCCCCGCCAGCGGAAGTTTCCGGTCATCAGCCGGTCGGCCAGCCACAGAAGGGCGACACCCCAGACCCCCAGGATCATCAGGATCGTGGGTGAAGGCGAGAATGTGGAAGGAATCACGGGGAGCAGCCCCAGGAGGGTACCCAGCAGGTAGACCAGGGGCGATGTGGGGCGACGCCCCGATTCGTCCGGAGCCAGTACCACATCGGCCGCGTAGCCGGTGTAGGCCTGAAGGAGCACGCTGCTGCCTACGAACGGCTGGGCGGTGGCTGCCAGGCGGCGTCCTGTGCCTGCCAGGATGCTGGTCTCCCATACATCGTTCAGCCAGGGGCCGATACGGTGTCCGAGCCGGGCGAAGCCGTTGTTCAGCCCGGCGAGGATCTGCCCGGTACGGCTCTCCCGCAAGTGGAGAGGTTCGGGCCAGTCAGAGTACCACGCCCGCCCGGCGAAGCTGCCGGCGAACACTCGCCCACTCGCAGCACCAGCTCTGGCAAGTAGGCGTCCGGTGACGCTCTGCTCCCAGGTATCCATCACAAAGTTGACCAGGCGACCCGGGAGGCTTGTTGCCCAGATCCCCTTGAGCGGAATGTGCGCCATCAGTACCGCCCCCTATCGTGCGGGCGGATGTTCGTTAACATCGACGGTGACCACCGGGTTCGCCCAGAGCTTCGTCTTAAAATCGATATCCCGGCCAATCTTCACCTCAATGCCGCCCATCGTCACTGCGTTGGGTGAGCTGTGCCCGGGCCCCCGGACCGTCACGTAGTAGTCAAAGCTGGTTTTCGACTCAGATTGCCACAGATTCCCGTCCGGTCCGACGTTGGTGACAATCGCAGGAGTCTTCTTGGTGGCGACAATTTTTCCCAGGTAGGCGTTCGATTTGCTATCGTATACGTCCGTACCCTGCGGGAGGGCGTCGATCGTAAACTGTCGCACAGGGGAGAGCAAAGCCGTCACTTCAACGGTCGTATCCTGGTTGTTGGTCGTGACCGCCTTGGCCGCAACCTTCTGGTAGCCAAAGCGAGCCGCCACGGCCACCACCGCGATTACCACGACCAGGTCGAGCAGGTTCACCTTGCCAAATAACCGGCCCTTTTCATCAATAACGGCCACTGCTTAGAGCACCTCCGCATATACTTCCAATATTTGAGCGGCAATCGCTTCGATCGATAAATTTTTAACTACGTATTCACGCCCCGCTTCCCCCATGCGCTGCCGCAGGGGTGCCGCTTCCGGCCGAAGCAGGCTCACAATGTCGGCGGCTATGGTCTCCGGGTTCAGGGGCGAACCGCCCACGCGGGCCGTAAAGTTGGCGTCGGCGTACTCGGCAATCAGCTCCGGTGTGAGCACGCCGCGATAGCCACCCTCGCCGGCGATCACCACGGGCCGACCGCAGGCCATGCCTTCGATCGCGGTGCGGGCGACTGCGATCACGCAGTCCGCCAGGTTAAAGAACCGGGGCACATCCACAACCAGCCCCGGGGCGACCGCCGCTTCACGCCCTAGCAGGCGGTTTGTTTCGTCCGTCAGACGTCGGATCTCTGCGGCGCGATTGCCGTCGCCCAGGAGCCAGAGGCGCGCCCCCGGCAACTGCCGGTCAATGGCGGGCAGGGCGGCAAGCAAAGCGACCGCGGTGTCGGCAAACGAATCGGTCAGCCTGCTGGCGTGGACCAGATGCGGCCCGGTAGCCGGCACGCCGAACTCGGTCAGGAGCGGGCCAATGTCCAGGCCCGGACGGAAGGCCTCGGTGTCGAAACCATTGGGGATCACCCGGACCTGATCGGGCGGCGCCCCCAGCGGGCCGACAAGGTGTCGCCTCACGTCCTCGCTGACAGCGATTGTGCGCTGCCCGAAGGTGCTCAGGTACCGCCAGGGGAAGCTCGCGTTGTACGTGCCGTGGTACGTGGTCACAAACGGGACCGGGCGCCGCCGGATGGCGAGTGAGACCAGCCATGCCGGAATGCGGGCGTGTGCGTGAATGAGTCCGATGCGGTGCTCGGTGATGAGCTGCTGAAGGCGCCATAAAGCCCGGAGCATCACCACCGGGCTGCGGCTGGCCATTGGTATTTCGACATGGGGGATCCCCATTTCCGCCAGCAGCGGCACCAGCCGGCCCCCGGCGGACGCGACCACCACGCTATGCCCCCGGCGCCGGAGTTGACGGGCCAGGCTGATTACATGGGTCTCAGCCCCGCCCAGATCCAGGGCCATTGCTGCCAGCAAAACTGGTGGCAGGGTTTTCTGCATGGACTTCGTCCCCCCAAGACAAAGGCGCAAACCGCCAGGCCCACTAATTGTGCTGGGCGGTCTTTGCTATTTTACTCGTTGTGCGTGCCGCCGACAAGGTGTCGTTGGGAATTACTGGTTGGCTCACTTTACGGTGTAGTTTCCTTTGACCATCAAGATCGCATCCGCGGTAGCCCTCAGGCCCCGTCCGTCGGCCCGCGGCACTACCAACAAGTGGTTAGCTTTCACTGTTTCGCCCTGTGCCACGTCGCTGGCGCCGGTCGCATCAAAGAGGCCGCCCAGGTTGCTTGCGATGGCGGTCGCCCTGCCGCCGCGCAACACGATCTCAGTGCCGCTCTCGCCGATGATGGTGGAACCCCTGGGCAGGTTGACCACCTGGAAGGCGGCCCGGCCGTCGACGTACGCCTTGTCAGCGAAGCCCGTCACCCGCTGATCGACATAGCTTTTGTCAGCGAAGCCGCTCGTACGCTCATCAATATAGTTCTTGTCAGCCAGCCGTGACACCAACTGGTCGACATAGCTCTTGCTGACCAGCGGATCTGCGGCCGACCCCGGATCGTTCGTCGAGGCCGAAGCGTTGCCAAACCAAAACCCAGCTCCTACAAGGCACAGTGCCGCCACGCCGGCAGCCAATCCCTGCTTCAGCTTCAACGAAGATCGCCTCCTAAAAGGTTTACGGAAGAAGATTCGCCCCTGACCCTCAGAACCCTGTCGGTTCGGGGGGATGAGTGTGCCCGACAAATACCCTGGCCGCTCCGGCCAGGTCTCGTCGCGGCGGAGCGGTCCATTGTTGTAATGATTCTCGACGGGACTGGCGTCCTCGTTCCGAGGCGCATGTCTTGAGGGACTCGCCGCTGCGGGTGCGCATTCCCGTCTGCGAATCTTGAACTACACGCTCCGAGGCTCCTCCGGATCCTGGCCGGAGCGTCACGGTATTGACGTTCGGGCGACGCGGTCTTTGTGGCGATGGGACGGTCTAAACCTCGTCCCCGGTGGATAAGCATGCTGTGGGGTGACGAGCATGCTACGCCGAGAGTGGACAGCCGCACTGGCCATGTGCACGGTACTGGCCGTCGGGACGGTCAGCTTTTACGCCAACCTGTCCGCGGGCGCCACTATTACTCAGACGGGTGCAGGTAGGGTTCTGGTTGCACAGGGGTACGCGATGAGTGCGGTGGCTGATCAGCTCACGACGCCGGTAGGCGCTGCTGTTGGGGCACGTGGGGAGATTTACATCGCGGAGGCGGGGGCTGCCACCGGCACACCCCCGCGGGTCTTGCAGCTGGGCCCCGGCAAGCGCAGAACGACCGTCGCGGGTGACTTTCCGGCGGCTCTGACCGGCATCGCCGAGCATGACGGCAAGCTGTACGTGAGCTATGTCGGCGGGGTGGATGTCCTGGACCCCGCCACCGGCCTCCATCACCCGGTGCTGAGCAAGCTCCCGGCGCAGGGCGACTACCCGA
>JAQBPS010000156.1 GCA_028287415.1 Bacillota bacterium
CCTGCCCCAGTACATTACCGAGGGCAAGAGTCAGCTGACCATCGCCCTCGGCTGCACCGGCGGGCAGCATCGCTCGGTCTGCCTCGCCGTGAAGCTGGGCGAGTGGGTCAAAGAGCGGGGCTACACCTACAGCGTGGAGCATCGTGACATCCCCCGGACGCACCCGGACGATTCGCTGCTTGACCAGACCGATGCGGCGGACACCCTGGAACTTGAAACCCCGGACACCGCCGACGACCCGGACGGGGCGCCGAACGCCAACCCGGACGGTGAGCCCCGCGGCGGGCAGGGGGAGCAAGCATGAGGCGCTATCTCCGCTGGCTGCTCCCCGGCCTGGGGCTCAAGCGCTGGCTTGCGGTGTCGGTATTCGGCGTCTTCCTGATGGTCCTGGGCATCTCCCTCGCCGTGCGTATTAACCTGTACGGCGTGATCGGCGCGTGGTTGTTCGAGCACATCTCCTACAGCGCCGACATGTTCCGGCGGGGTCCCCTGGTGGTCGGCGTCCTGGCGCTGATCGTGGGCGGCTACCTGGGCATGTTCGGCATCGCCCGCCTGGTGCGGGCGGTGCTGCAAACCCTGGTCGGCCCGAATGAAAGCGTCGCCGAGGCGTTCTATCAGCGGCGTTTCCTGCTCCGGGGTCCGAAGGTGGTCGCCATCGGTGGCGGCACAGGCATTCCGACGCTGCTGCGCGGCATGAAGCAGTACACCTCGAACATTGCAGCGGTGGTGACCGTGGCGGACGATGGCGGCTCCTCAGGCCGCCTGCGCACCGAATTCGGCATCCTGCCGCCGGGCGACATCCGCAACTGCCTGGTCGCCCTGGCCGATACCGAACCGCTCATGGAGCGGCTCTTCCAGCACCGGTTCCAGAACGGCGAGGGGCTGACCGGCCACCCGTTCGGCAACCTGTTTATCCTCGCCATGAGCGAGACCACCGGCAACTTCTATGAGGCGATCAGGGCGTCGAGCCAGGTTCTGGCCGTGCGCGGGCGGGTGATGCCGTCCACGCTCGACCAGGTGATCCTGCAAGCGCAGCTGGCGAACGGGCAGATTGTGAGCGGCGAGTCGATCATCGGTAAGAGTGGCGCCGCAATCCGGCGGGTCTTCCTGGAGCGGCCGGAGGGGGAGGAGGGGGAGGCCCAGCCCTTGCCGGACGCCATTGAGGCGATTGAACAGGCGGAAGTGATCGTGCTGGGGCCGGGGAGCCTGTACACCAGCATCATCCCGAACCTGCTGGTCCCGGGCATTGCGGACGCCATTCGGCGCTCGAAGGCGCTGAAGGTGTACGTGTGTAACATCATGACGGAAGTCGGCGAAACGGATGACTATGCGGTTTCCCATCACATCAAGGCGCTGATTGATCACGCGGGGTACGGAATCATCAATACCTGTCTAGTCAACACGCATCCGATCTCGGATGCAATGCGGAAAAAGTATCTGGAAAAGCAGTCCGCCCCCGTGCACGTCGACGTGAAGGAGTCGCAACGGCTCGGGGTGGATCTTGTCCAGGGCGACCTGCTCGATGACAACAAGGATAATGTGCGCCACGCCCCGGAGAAACTGGCCCAACAGATCGGCCGTATCTTCCTGGACCGGCGCCTCTACCTGGATCGCACCCCATGGGACTTCTTGCTGCTGCGTCAGCGCCTGCAGGATCAGACCATGCGGGAGGAGAGGCGCTAAATGCGGACGATTGCGGGTACCGGTGCATGGCCCGGCAGGGCGGAAGGGCCGGTGGTGTGGCTGCGGCGTGAGCGGCCGGTGGCTGACATGCAGGTTCCGGACCGGGCGGCGGAGGTGCTCCGGTTCCGAGCGGCCTTGGGACGGGCGCTGGCCGACCTGGAGGCGTGGTTGGAACAGCAGCAGACGGTGGAGGGCCGCCTCCTGTTGCAAGGCTACCGGGATGCGCTCCTGGAGGATGCGTGGGGGGGCCGGGTCTGCGCCCTGATCGACAGCGAGGGACTTTGGGCCCCCGGTGCCGCGGTGAAGGTCGCCGCGCAGGTCAGCGGTGTGATGGCCCGGAGCGGGGTGCTGCAAGAGCGGGCGGAGCACCTGCGGGCGGTTGCCCGCTGGGTGGCGGAACGGCTCGACCCCATGCCGTTGCCGGACGATGCGATTCTGGCCGGCAACCGGCTGTCGCCGCTGGCGGTGCTCGACCGCAGGCACCCGGCGATCACCGGCGGGCCGGAGCCCCCGGTTGTGGGCGGCGCGCCGCTGGTGTGGGGCTTGCGGGAGATTGGCCCGCACTGGCAGGACAAGCGCATTGCCATCGAGGGGCGGCAGATCCGGCTGGATGTGCCGGAGCCGAATCGGTGGACCCTGGCAGACGATCAGCTGAACGGCTTGCCGGTCTGCCCTGTGCAGGGCAGGCCTGAGAGCTTCCGGCTGATGGCCGGGCACCTGGGTCGGCGCCCGGCGGCACTGATTCAGCGGCTGGATGATCTGGCGGCGGTGCCGCTGCTGGTCGGCGAGGCCGGCGCCGTTGCGGTCGACCTGGACCGGCTGGGGCCGGTTGCGCACCCCGGCGTGCGGCTGCTTGTCGATGCCGCTGCCCTCGCTTGCAAGCGCGCCGGGATCCCGCTCGTGGTGGGCGGTGGGGCCGCGAATGCGGATCCCGATTTCTGGTTTGCGCTTGGCTGTACGGCCCTGTTTGACCAAGCAAGACCCCGGGGAGGAGCAAGTACCCGTGCTATACGAAGAGGCAAGAAAAGCAGTCTGTGATACGGCCAGGCGCATGATGCGGGACGGGCTGGTGAAGCTCACCTCGGGCAACGTTTCCGCCCGCGTCCCCGGCACCAATTTCTTTGCGATTACACCCAGCGGCATGGACTATGAGGTCATGGTGCCGCAGGATATCTGCATTCTGGATCTGACCGGCCGGGTCATCAACGGGCACCGGCGCCCTTCCACCGAAACACCGATGCACCGGCTCGCCTACGACCGGCGGCCGGATGTGAACGGCGTGGTGCATACGCATTCGATCTATGCTTCAGCCTTTGCCTGTACCGGGCAAGCAATGCCGGTCATCTCCACCGAGCTGGCAGCGCTGGTGGGCGGCACCATTCGCTGTGCCCCTTACGCCAGGAGCGGTACGGATGAATTCGCGGAAGCCGCCGTGCAGACGCTCGGCAGTGAGGATCTGGCCGTGCTCTTCCAGAACCACGGGGTCATGGCCGTGGGCCGGTCGCTCAAGGAGGCCTACTCCGTGGCGATCGGTCTGGAGGAGGCGGCAATGATCTTCCACCTCGCCCGGCAGATGGGCGATCCGATCATCATCCCGGAAGAAGAGCGGCACCGCATGTTCCAGGAGTTCCGCCGCTCCTACGGGCAGCCCAGGGCTGGCATTGAGCGGGAACCCAGGGGCTGGGGCGACGTTACCGTATTGCGCGGCCGGATGGACCGGGGGGATTGACGCTTGGGTGAGGATCTCGCCTTTTCGGCGCAGGTCAAGGATGAACTGGCTCACCTCCTGCCGGCGCAGGAGTGCTGCCGTCGCATGGAACTGGCGGCGCTCCTGCGGGCGTCCGGCCGCATCACCATCGGCGGGGAGGATCGCCTTGCATGCGCCCTGTCCACGGATCGGGCCCCGGTTGCTCGCAAGATCATCCGGCTGATCAAGTCGGAGTTCACCCTCCAGACCGAGGTGATGGTCGGGCGCCGCACCCGGCTCCGCAAGAACCTTTCCTACCTCGTCCGGATTCCGCCGCAGTCCGGTGTCGTCGACATGCTGAAGGCCCTCGGCGCCCTGGATAGCGGCGGGCAGCTCCAGGAGTGGGGCAACCTGCCGCTCCTTCAGAACGACCACTGCCGCCGTGCCTACCTGCGCGGGACCTTCCTCGGCACAGGCTGGGTCGCGCCCCCGGAGCGGCAGCACCACCTGGAGATGACCACCACGGCGACCGAGG
>JAQBPS010000177.1 GCA_028287415.1 Bacillota bacterium
ATCTACCGCGACATCGTTCGCTTCCAAGCCCACCTCGGCCGGCACGACGTGATCCCCCGCACCCTTGCCCTGCTCACCACCACCCTCGCCGAAATCGATGACCAACCGAGCCCGGAGACCGTCTCCCTGTGCGAATTCCTCCAACGCCCCCGGGCCAACCGCCCAAGGAACGGCCGGGCGGCCAGCTGACGGCCCACAGGCGCCCGGAGTCCGGTCCCGACGCTGCTGGGTGAACGGCTTGGCTCCGCCGTCGCCGGTGAGTTCGCAAGCGAACACGGCCTCGGGGCAGGCGGGCGGCGTCCAGCAAGCGGACGGCAGCCTCGGACCACTTCCACCCGAGCTCGGCGCAACTGCCCCGACAGCATCCGGTGGGCCCTGTGCCCCCACCGCCGCACCTGGCCGCCGTCTCCGTGCGCAGCCGGGGCAGACCCCAGCGTTCGGCGGCCCGCGGGGCCGCCTCGGGAAGCTCTCTCCGGCGCCGGTCGGCGGCCGTCAGCTGGCCGCCCCGCGGTTGCTGCTGCGGCTGCTCTACCAGATGCGCGTCCACAACACGGCTCTCTGCGATTGATCATCTTCAAGGGTCGGCCGCATGCCGGCCTCGGCGCTCCCGGTTAGAGCAGCCCGGCCTGCTGGAGGGCCCGGGTATCTGCTCTGTAGGGGTAGTGATGGCCGTGTTCGAGGCTCTTCTGCACCAGATTGCCCTTCTCCTTGTCCGCGTGAAAGGTCGACCAGGTGTGGCACGTCTCGCACACCTCGCAGGTGAGGAAGGGCCGCAGGAGGTACAGGCGGTGGTCGCGGTCCGCCAGGTACAGGCTTCCTGTCTCGACCGTGCTGCTTGGGTACTGCATGGTCGACGTGGGTACCACCGGGTGGTCGCCCATGAGACGCCGGAGCATGATCGTTGCCTCGCCTTGGAAGGCGTCCCAGGTCACGGATGTCACATGGATGAGGGGTAGGTCAGCGAGGAATCGGGCGCGGGATACCAGAAGCGAGAGGTCGCGGAAGGCCTCCTCCAGGGCGGCAGGAAGAGTGACTGCGTCGGGTGCGCGCCCGTGGGCCTTTGCATTCCGCCGGTCGGAGAGGCGGCCACGTGCCTGCTGGGCTTCATCACTGCCGAGAAGGGCTCCCAACTCGTGGAGGGGGTGATCCATGCGCAGCCCACGCCGCTTCCTCACCCCGCTGATTTCCTGCAGCACAGCGGTCCACTCTCCCAGCCCTGGACCGCCCGGTGCGCTGGAGAGCTTACGCTGCAGCGTCCCTACGGAGGCGAGCTCGATGGCGGCTTCGTGAGCGAGGGCTCCGGTGACCAGGGCGCTGTAGCCCAGCAGGGCTTCCGCTGCTTCTAGAACGGCTTCGTAGGCAGGCCCGAGGTCGCCTGCGCTTATCCGGGCCTCAACTTCCCGCCAGCGCAGCGCGATGGGGTAGGGGAATCGGGTGCGGACGATGTAGCCGGGATCATCCAGCTGGGAGGCCGCCTCGGCCCGGAAGCGGGTGAGCTGGCCGGCCTCAATGATGGATCGCCGGGCATCCTCCAGGCTTGCGTCCATGTCGAAGACGGAGCCGGCCAGGGTCGTTGCCTCAGCGCTCCAGCTACTCATCCGCCGACCAGCGGTGTCCAGTTCGTCGAGGGCGGCTGAGAGCGCTTGGTCAGCCTTCGGCAGCTCTAGCGAAAGAAGATCCTTGGGCGAGAGCCGCATCCGGCCAAACGCGCCTTTTGCCATGCGGCCGACGCCCCCGGAGCGAAGGAAGGCGAGAATCAGGCGCGCGTGCTCCGGGGACAGAGTGTCGGCGGGGCGCAGGACAAGGATGCTGCCGACGGCAGCCGCAGGCAGGTCAGATTCCTCGACACGGGCTGCCTTGGGACGACCGGTGACCACTTCAGACAGCAGAAGGTCGCCGGCTTGGAGGTGGAAACGGTCCGGCACATCGTTCCGCCAGACATCTGATTCCTCGTCAGGTTCGGCGATCGCCCCGTCCCGGCCGAGGTGTCTGAGCCACACCAGTCGGACGGCCCCCGGCTGATCGGCCGCGCAAGCACCCTCAGAAGCCGGGGCCTTGACGGCATAGCCGCGTTTGATGCTGTTGATGACGGATTCGAAGGGCACACCGAATGCCGGCGGCCGATCCGCGCCGTCCGCAGAAGGGCCATCTGGTTGATCACTGGAGTTAGACATGGCATTCCCCCTCGGACTTATGACGGCGGCTTCCTAAATCCCGTCAGCGAGCAGTAACCCGCCCCCTGGCTGCCCAGTTGGACAGCCAGGCTACTGATAAGGTCAGCGCCCCGCCGTGACCTGCCGGGTCCGAGGACCACCGGCCTGGCATGTATGGCACCGTCCGTCTGCGGGCCCGACTGGACTTTGAACGCAACGGTGACACCCTAGCTACATGCCAGCACGCTCAGTCGGCGAGGTGCGATCACCGCGAAGGATGAACTCGGTGAGCTTGATCCGGTGAGCGCGCAAGCTGTGATGGTGGATTGGCGGGAGATGCCTGGCCGACCTTCCCGAGCGCCCAGAACCGTGCAGAGCGCTGCAGGCCTGATCGGCCTCCAGCATTCCGGATCAGGGGCGACCTCACGCTGCTTGAATCCCGGCACCGGGGCGGGGACGGCGGGGCCAGTCCTCCCCTCCGAGCGGGTCGCCGATGCGAGCGGTGCTCAATCGTTGGCGGCGCCCTCGGCGTGCCGTCGCTGTCGGGCGCGTTCCAGCAGGTCTGCGTGGGTCTCGGCCCATTCGACCATCGGCACCACTACGGTGAGTAGCTCCTTCACTGTCGGCGATAACTCGTAGGTGGCGTGATAGGGGAATTCGGGCTCGCGGTCATGCCTCACGAGTTCTCCCTGCTCCAGGCGCCGAAGCGTGCGGTTCAACGTGCTGTCCTGAAGGTAACGGTGCTTCCTACCCGGCCAACCGGTTTCGCTGGCCTTCGATCGAATAGCGTTGAGCAGGTTCGTGTACTGCAACGGCCCGCCGTAGAGAGCCACGAGAACATCCCATACCCATTCACCACTCAGGAGGTGACGGACATCGTGAATGCGCTGCACAAATTCAGGGTCATCCGGTGTCATGGTGCTCTGCGGGTTTCGCTGACGGCGCCACCCATTACCCTCGATCGGGCGCTTTTGATCGTTAGCTGGATTGCGCGGTAATCGACGGCTGACATGATCGGGCACGAGTACCATCCCCTGAGGTAGACACAGCGTAATCCTGTCGTGTATGGCGATTGGCCTGGTAACGCTTCTGATGGGGCATATCAGTTCCTACTGCGAAGGCCTGCGGATGTATACGAGGGCCGGGTCAGAGGTGGCCCTGCCGCGAGCACATAATTCCGCCCGTGGGGTGGGCTGGCCTCCTTTGGCCTGGCCTGCCCTGCAGCTTGCCGCGTGCGGGCCTCCGGAGGATGCCACCCCGATTCCGGCTGGGGCGTTGCTGGAAAGCGGCGCCGTTGATCGCGAGGCCGACCAGACCAATGGTCCGCGGACCCTGGGCGCACGGGCGACGAAGGTGACATGACGGCTCCTCCTCAAAGGGACAAGGCGGTCTACGTCCCGGGTCTTCGCCCCGTACCGGCCGGAGGAGAGCACCAGCCGCCAGATGGCTGCCCGCCTCACGAGCAAGGCGGTGACCCGTGGGACGGGGCTGCTGCCTCTGGCATACACCACCGCCCCGACCTAACTTCAAGGTCAGTACCTCAGAGCGCACCGTGCGAGAACGTCGTAGCCCGGTACCCAC
>JAQBPS010000197.1 GCA_028287415.1 Bacillota bacterium
CTACCGGTCGCTCCAGGAGATCCCCTTCCCGGTTGATGTGGTCCAGGTCTTCCGGGCACCGCAGTATATCATGGATACCCTGGCCGACGTGAAGGAGATGCAGCACCGCCCGCGGATCTTCTGGCTCCAGGAGGGCGTGATTAGTGACGAGGCGGCTGAAGCCTCGGTCGCTTACGGCCTCCAGACGGTTCACAACCGCTGCACCTACAAGGAAGCGCAGCGGCTCAAGGGCGCCATGGCCACCTTCAAGGGTGTGTAACAACGGAGCGACCCCCGGCAATCACGCCGGGGGTCGCTTTCTTATTCTGCCCAGTCGATGCTGCCTGTCGAGGTGGCGATCCATCCTTGCTCACCCTTCTCGGTGCGGACCCACATCCAGACCTTGTCCTCCTCGTACGTGGTCGGCGTGTTTGCCTTGACGTTGAGCATGGAGAGGTCGCCGGCAGCCAGCTTGGTGCCGGTGGGGAGACACCGGATCACCCGACTGCGGGTGGTGTGCCCTTCCCGCAGGTTGACGCACTCACCGGCCTTATCCTTCACCTGGAGCAGGTAGTCGTCGGCGAAGGGCGGTCGCTGCACCTTCGGTGCCAGGCCCAGCCCGTTGTCATCGCCGAAGTCCTTGCCCACGTTAGGCGATACGCTGAAGCTGATCTCCTTGCCGGACGGGCTCCAGCTGCTTGCGTTCACGATCCACCCGCCGGGCTTGCCCAGGGTCGCCTGCCGCTGCACCGTGCCGGCCCCGTTGTATACGACCGGGCCTGCCGCGAACAGGTCGGCATCCGCTGGCGAGGACTGGGGCCAGTTCAGGTAAAAGAAGTCCTTGGCTGGCGGCATCGGGGCGATCTTCCGCAGCTCGCCTGCCGTGGAGACGGCATAGTAGCCCTTGTCGCTCCTCAGCAGCATGCCTGAGCCATTCGCCGTCCAGTCGAGGCCTGTGCCCCCCAGCACGCGGAAGAGCGGCTTGCCGGACGTTGCGTCCTGCACGACGATGGCATTGGTTGCCCCGCCGACCACCCGCTCCTGCCATGCATAGAGCCGCCCGTCAGCGGAGGTGCCCATCAGGGCGCCCTGCGGCTGTGCGTCGCTGATGACATCACCGGTCCA
Organism: Bacillota bacterium; assembly: GCA_028287415.1. GTDB lineage: Bacteria > Bacillota > Sulfobacillia > Symbiobacteriales > Symbiobacteriaceae > RYN-353. The sequence goes on from JAQBPS010000197.1 coordinate 1,105, forward strand.
CGAATAACGCCGCACGGCGGTCTGCTGTTCAGACCCACGCTCCGGACCGGGCGGCGGCAACTGGTAGACGTAGCCGATGTCCACACCCTGGCTGACCGCGGGGGTATAGAGGTACACCCCGATTGGCGTGCCGCCCTTGATTTCGGGCGGCGCCTTCAGGGCGGTCGCATTCCCCGTGGCGACATCGACGAGGTAGACCGGCTGCTGCGGCCAGTTGTTGCGGTAGATCACGACAGCTTTGCCATCGGGGGCGACGACCGCCCCGGCGATCTCGGCCGCGCCGGGTGGCAGGCTGAATCGCACGACGCTCTTCAGCGTGGCGTCCGTGATGCGAAACCAGCCGCTGCTCTTGTTCTCATTGATCATCTCTTCGAACAGGAGCAGGCCGGAGCCCGCTGTCACCTGCCGCAGGTTAGCTGACGGCCACTGGTAAACCGTGCCGCTCTCCCGGTCCGCCAGGTATGTTGTGGCGGAAGATTGGCTGGTCACCCAGCGGTGGTCGACAGTTGCAGTGACTAGGTTAGGCGCATTCGGCTGCGCGTTCGCGTCCTGCCAACCTTCAACTTGCCCGGAGGCGACGTCCATGAAGTAGTAGCCCGGGCTTGTGATCGCTTCCCCGGCCTTCAGGTGGATGCGCTTGAAGCCGCCGGCGGCGGTTGCCGGGGGCCAGTTTGGATCAGACTTGTCCGCCACCGGTTGGGTTGCAGGCGGAGTCACTGGCTGTGTCGTGGTGGTGGTCGGAACAGGTTTGCCGGTGCTCGAACAGCCGGCCACCAGCAGGGCGGCCACGAGCGCTGCGATAACTTGACGTATATGCACGATCATATCCCCCTTCGCATAGTAGACGAACCGGGGCAGCGGCAGGTTTCCGTTGCGGGCGCGACAAGGCCCCGGCCATGAGGCCGGGGCCTGATGGCTTACTTTGCCGCCGCCGCGAACTCCGCCTTCGCTGCCGCCAGGTTCTCCGGGTTCGCAATCAGGTCGATCGCCGTCATCGCCATCGCCTTGGCCGCCTTGAACATCTGTGTGTAGCCGAGATCCGCGTTGGCCGCCTCCCGGAAGTCCGCCGTATGCCCGCCGACATCGGTCTCGGCGATGCGCACGTATGGGTGAATGGTCGGGCAGACCAGGGAGACGTTGCCGATGTCCGAAGAGCCCACGCTCGCATTCGGGTCGGGCTCAGTCACAACCTCGCCGAACGATTCCAGGTTCGCCTGGAACGCCCGGGCCATCACCATGTTGTTCACCCGGTGGGCGTACAACGGCTCCATCGCGAAATCGACCGTGCAGCCCGTGGCCAGGGCGCCCGCCTCCGCACACCGCTTCACCTTCTCCATCAGCACGGCGAGGTAGCCCGCATCCCGCGCCCGCACCAGATAGCTCGCCTCCGTGAACTCGGGGATCACGTTCGCAGCCGTACCGCCGTTCGTGATCACCCCATGGAGGCGGGCATCCGGCAGGATCTGCTGGCGCAGCGTGCTCACATTGACGAAGAACTGGATCATGGCGTCCAGGGCGTTCACGCCCTTCCACGGGCTGCCGGCAGCGTGGGCGGGGGCGCCCCGGAAGCGAATGTTCAGTCCCTGGCACGCCAAGCCGTGCCGGTGCGCCAGGTTGATCGCGCCCGATGGGTGGAACATCATCGCAGCGTCGATATCGGCAAAGATGCCC
>JAQBPS010000256.1 GCA_028287415.1 Bacillota bacterium
AGGACGGCCATCCCGGGCGGCTGGAGCGTCAGCGCGCCGCCACACGTAACCAGCGGCGCCGAAAGGCCCGCCCGATTCCAGACATCCAGCGCCGTCGGGTAGGCCCGGCCGGTGACGATCACCACCCGCAAGCCGGCCCGCTCCGCCCGGCCGAGCACCGCGGCCGTTCGAGCGGTGACCCGGTGGTCGGCGCCAGCCAGGGTGCCATCCATGTCGACGGCGACCAGACGGTATCGCAGCCAATCGATTGCTTTGTCCATACGTTCCCCCATTGAGCGGCCCCCGGGACGTCTCCATCCCGGGGGCTGCCGTTCCTACATAATATGGAGCTTGGCGAGCACCAGGACGACAAGCGACATGGACCAGATGGCGTTCGCCGGTGGGTCGATGTGCGTATCGCCGTGGATCAGCATGAGCCGCGAGGCGCACTCGCCCACAACGGCCGTGAGCATGCCGAAGAGACCGCCCACGAGCAGGTTGCCGCTGGTCGCCGCCGCCAGGGCCGCAACCAGGGTGATGTGATGGGTGACCGGCACCTTCACGCCAAACTGGAGGAAGAGCAGGGAGGTGGCGGAGATGCCGAAGCCGATAACGCCCCCGAGCCCTGCCAACTGCGGGTTCACCTCCGCAACCTTCAGGGCGATCCAGGCGGACATGAGCCCGGCCCCGAGGCCCAGCGTCAGAACCTGCACCCATTCCTGCTGCCACGGGGCCCAGACCTCGTCGCCGCCGGGGGCGAAGCGTCCGCGCCTGGCCGCTTCAGGGCTCAGCTTACCGAAGAGGCCACTCTTGCCAAAGAGCAGGCGGGCGGCGACGGCGGAGAGGATGACCGTCAGGCCTACCGTGTCCGTGTAGCCGGTGAAATAGAGGCCCAGGACCTTCTGCACCAGATAGCCGACGATGCCGAAGCCGCCGCCGACCAGGAGGACGGCCGGGTCTCCCAGCCCGGCCAGGGCAGAGGAGAGATCCTTGCCGGAGCTGAGCTTGTCTTTACGGGCAGCAAAGGCAGCCGCAGCAACGCCGCCGGCAAAGGCGATGTGCGGCCCGAAGATTGGACCGAAAGCGATGTTGCCGAGGAAATCGAAACTGCTGCCGCCCAGGCCCGCAGCCGCGCCGACCAGTACCGCAACCCCAGTGAAAATGAACGCCGGGAGCGCACCCAGGGCCGCTCCGAACAACCCGCCGGCGAACGACGCAACCAAATCCATCCAATTGATCGACACGAAGGGACCTCCTTTGAAGTCGGGTGTCACAAATGGCCGGAAAGGTTCGTTATGCGTGTGCGTCCCGACGGGTCCACCCAACCGTACGGGTAACCGCACGGGTCCAATCGGCGTACAGGGAAGCGACCTGATCGGCTGTCATACTCGGGGCGAAGATGCGGTCAACCGCCTGGGTCTTCAGGCAATCGGCCGGAGAGTCCCAGAACCCGACAGCGAGGCCGGCCATGAAGGCGGCGCCCAGGCTGGTGGCCTCGGTGCTGACGGGCCTGATGCTCTCGGCCTGGAGAATGTCCGCCTGGAACTGCATGAGGAAGTTATTGTGGGAAGCGCCGCCGTCAACCCGGACCGAGCGAATGTCAACGCCAGAGTCCCGGCGCATGGTCTCCAGGAAGTCCCGCGTCGAGTAGACAATCCCCTCCAGACAGGCCCTCACCAGGTGCGCCCGGGTTGTGCCCCGGCTAATGCCGATGATCATGCCGCGGGCGAAGCTGTCCCAATAGGGCGCCGAAAGGCCCGTGAGGGCCGGAACGAAGTAGACGCCCCCGTTATCGGCAACCGAAAGCGCCAAGGCCTCCGTCTCCGCGGAATCTGCGATCAGGTTGGCGCCGTCCCGCATCCACTGAACGGCCGAGCCGGTGACTGCCGCATACCCCTCCAGGGCGTAGCGGATCTGGTCGCCCATCTTCCAGGCGATCACTGTATTGATGCCGTTGCCAGGCACCGCCGGCAGCGGTCCGATGTTCATGTCAAGGAAGGTGCCCGTGCCGTGGGTGCACTTGACGGTACCGGCCTCCAGGCAGCCCTGGCCGAAGAGCGCCGCATGCTGATCGGCGACGGCGGCGGTGATCGGAATGGCGGCGCCCAGAATGGCCGGGTCCGTCATACCGAAGTCTCCCGAGTCATCCCGCACCTCGGGCAGCATGCTCAGGGGAATGCCGAGGAAGTCCAGCCATTCGGCGTACCAGCGCAGATTGGTCAGGTCGAAGGCGCCCGTTACCGAAGCGTTCGAGTAGCCGGTGGCGTGCACCCGGCCGCCCGTCAGCTTCCAGATCAGCCAGGTGTCGATGGTCCCGAAGAGCAGGTCGCCCTGTTCGGCGCGGGTCCGGGCGCCGGGTACGTTGTCGAGGATCCACTTGATCATCAGCGAGGAGTAGACGGGGCTGAGCGCCCACCCGGTGACCGGATAGAGCTTGTCCGCCCACGCTGCGCGAATCTCCTCGATGTACCCGGCCGTCCGGGTATCCTGCCAGACGATCGCACGGGTGATCGGCTTGCCAGTGTGCTTGTCCCAGACCACCGTGGTCGCCCGCTGGGTGGTGATGCCCACGGCCGCAATGTCGGCTACCGTGAGACCGCCCTCCGTCAGGCACTGCTTCACCATCGCCAGCGTCATGGTAGCGATCTCTTCGGCATCGTGCTCCACGCGGTCAGGGGCCGGGTTGTACTGGGTAAACTCGGTATAAGCCTGAGCCTTGATCACAGCGTCCTGGTCGACAATCAGCGCCCGGGTTCCGGTCGTGCCTTCATCAATGACGAGAACGAACTTGCTCTCCAATTGCGGGTCACTCCTTTGCGGGTTGAGGAGCTACACGATGTTTGCACGGGACTTCGGGGCGGCAGCCTCAGGATGCCGTCGGAAACGTCCGGTTGTCGGAAACCCAGTCGCGGTATGCGGCGATCTGCCGTTCGCGTTCGGTCTCCGTCCAGCCCAGGAGCCGGCCCATCTCATCGGCCACGGCTCCGGCGATCGCGGCGCCACCATCCCGGTGCCAGTAGAGGAGGGCCGAGCGCCGATCCATGAAGTCGGTCAGTGTACACGCCATCTCATCTGTGACGGCATAGCGCACTTCCGCCAGGGTTACGTTGTGCGGCCCTAACGACCGTCCGGTGCCAGGATCGGCTTCGACCAGCCTGGCGACGGCGAAGAAGTTGCTGCCCAAACGTCCGGAGAGCCGATCGGAAACCCCGGGCGTCAGACCCAGGCGGGTGGCCGTTTCAGCCACTCGGATTTGGAAATCGGGACCGATGTCGCCGCCGCTGATGGGGTGGCGCTCTGTGGTGGAAGGGCCGGCGCCCTTGCGGCCATGCCGGCTCTGAAGCAGCCCGAGGGCCGCATCGACGACCTGCTGCCCCATCACCCGGCAGGTGGTCAGCTTGCCGCCGGCAATCGTCAGCAAACCGGCCGGACTTGTGATGATCTGATGCTCCCGGGAGGTCTTGCTGGCGGAGACGTTGCCCCCGGGCCGGATGAGGGGACGGAGGCCCGCCCAGCTGGCGACCACGTGCTCTCGGGTCAGGTGCCGGCCCGGGATGGTGAAGTTGGCCACTTCGAGCAGGTAGTCCACGTCGTCCTGAGAAGCGGTGATATGATCGAGGGGGCCGGTGTAGTCAGTGTCGGTCGTGCCCACGTAGACCAGGTCGCCGTTCAGGGCCGGGATCGGCCAGACCACCCGCCGGTCCCGGGGCGCCCGGAGGAAGACCGCGTGGTTGAGGGGGAAGTCCTGCTTGCTGAGGACGATGTGGACGCCCTTGGTGGGCCGCATCCGCCGATCGGTCACCTGCTGCTCCATCTGCCGAACTTCGTCCGACCAGACGCCGGTGGCGTTGATCACCTGGCGAGCCTTGATTTCCCCCGATTCCCCTGTCAG
>JAQBPS010000438.1 GCA_028287415.1 Bacillota bacterium
CCATTGATCATCCGCGGGAATCTCTCCCACAGCTAAAACATGTAAATACACGCAAAAATTAAAATCACACGATCAGGACGAATATTACGACCGAAGTTCGTTATAGGTTATATCGATATAGCCTTTGGCGGCGGTGTCGAGTGGCGCATGGATCAGCCCCGCACCACCCGCTGGAGGCATTCGGGCGGGTGTGCGCCGTCGCCACGCCAATTACGTCGGTGCTCATCAGCCTGGCGAATGCACTGTACGACCGGGATTTCCGTGCCGAAGGCCGCCACCTCGGCGTATTGGGCTGGGACGGCCTCACTGCCGAGCAGATCCTGGGACAGGTCGGCTAGCCGATGGAGATGGAGCGGGAGCAACAGACGTTACAGGCGCAGATCAAGCGAATCCTGCGTGACGAGATTGCACAGGGCGTCTGGCAGTCGGGGGCAAGGATTCCGACCGAGTCCGAACTGATGCACCGCTTTTCGGTCTCCCGGATCACCGTGAGTCAGGCCCTGAAGGACCTGGTGCAGGAAGGGCTCGTCGTGCGCCGGCAGGGCCGGGGTACCTTCGTCTCAGCCCAGCAGGCGTGGGTTGACTTGAGCGGTCTGCTCCAGCGCATGCCAACCGCCACGCCGGACGCCGCCCATGCCAACACCCGGGTTGCTAAGGAGGTTCCGCCCGCGGACGTGGCACTCGACCTGCGGCTTTCGCCCGGGGAGAAAACGTGGCGGTTCGTAAGGGCAAAGCTGGTCGGCGGCAGCCCCCTGGCATGGGAGCAGGCCTACATCCCGGACGCTCTGGTGCGGGAGGAGCCGGCGCGGTGCTCCTGGCGCTGATACCCGGCATGTGGATCGGAGTGCTGGCAGGGTATTACGAAGGCGCATGGGGAGCGACCCTGATGCGTGGGGTCGATGCGCTGATCGCCTTTCCCCGGATCCTGCTGGCCATGGTGATTATCTCGATCGCAGGGCCCGGCATTTATCAGCTGATGCTGGCTGTCGGCCTGTCATCGCTGCCCGTCTTTGCGAGGGTCATGTATACCACCGTGCTCAGCCTTCGGAAGCGGGATTTTGTGCTGGCGGCCCATGCGCTGGGTGCCAGCGACTGGGGGATTCTGCGCCGGCACGTGCTGCCAAATGCCCTGTCGCCCTTGCTGGTGCAAGCCAGCCTTGGCATTGCCACATCGCTGCAGATTTCAGCCGGGCTCAGTTTTCTGGGGCTCGGGCCACCCCCGCCGAGTCCGGAGTGGGGGGCGATTATTGACAGCGGACGCACGTTGATCCGCCAGCAACCCATGGTCATCGTGGCGCCCGGCGCGGCAATCGCCCTGACCACGCTCGGATTCAACCTGCTCGGCGACGGGCTGCGAGACGTGCTGGATCCCCGCCTCAAGGGTTAGTGTGCCAAGATCGTCAAACCCCTGAACCCGGAATCGGTGGCTGATCTGAAGAGCGACCCCAAGGTGGAGGTCATGGTCAAGCCGAGCACGTTTCAGATTTCCTTCGAGATCAACAACCGCCTCAAGCCGTTCGACGACCCCAGCGTCCGGCGGGCGTTGAACCTGGCCGTGGACAAGAAGGCGCTGGTATCGACCCTGCTGCGCGGCATGGTGAGCGAACCGGCGGGCCCCGTTCCCACGGGCGCCCAGTGGCCGCTCACCCTGAAGGGCTACGACTACAATGTCGATGAGGCGAAGCGCCTGCTGGCTGCCGCCGGGGTCAAACCTGGCACACCGCTGGAAATTCGGACCAGCCAGGGCCGCTACGCCAAGGACAAGGCGATGGCCGAGGCGGTCTCCGGCTATCTGAAGGCGGTCGGGTTTGCACCCTCGATCAAGGTGATGGAGTGGGGGACCTACAGCAAGGAGATCGAAACAAGGAGAAGACGGCGGCGCTCTATATTCTGGGCAGCAGCGTGCCGACGCTGGACTGGCGGTTGACCCGCAACTTCCTGAGCACGTCGAGCAACAACTACTCCGGCTACAAGAACGCCGAGGTTGACCGGCTCCTGCTGGAGGCCCGAACGGTTTTTGACGATGCGACCCGCAAGGATCTTTACGACCGGGCGCAGCGGGCGGTGTGGGACGACGCCCCGTACCTGTTTCTGTTCAACCAGGTCCAGATTATCGGCGTGCAAAAAGGTGTGAGCGGCCTCGTGGTTTACGGGCACGAGATCCTCGACTTTTCACAGGTCCACACCGCACCCTGACAACGACTGACCGAAGCCTCACCAGGAAAGTGAATCGAGGAGTTGCTGAAGCGTCTGGCCGCCAAAGCCCAGGCGCTTCAGTGTATAGCCCTCTTGCCGGAAGTCCCTGGCGTACAGCATTTGTGCGAGCTCAATGGTGGCGGTGGTCACCGGCGCCTCGAGGCCGGCGAGTTGCGCCACCGCTTCCAGCAGCACGAGCCCGCAAGGCACATCCTCTGTCACATACCGTTCCGGTACCGGATACGCGTTGGCGGCAACTTGTCCGACGTGCTCTGCTTGGCGCTTGCCATGCGGATAGGAGCGATGCATGAACTCGTCCATGCTGATCCCATGCAAGCCGAGCGCAAGGAGCACCCGCAGGCGTTCCAGGTCCAGCTCCTCGATCAGGCGGGTGACCCTGGGCGTTTCCCAGTCCTCAACCCGCGGTTGCACTTTGGAGGGCCGCTCAAAGTAGGCGGCGTTCATCAGGCAGGTGACCGGGTGAGCCACCGGGTTCGGATTGTTCAGGGCGACCTCAAGCACATTCCTGGCCGGATTGAGCTGGGGGTAGACGTCCCGCAGGACGTTCAGCCACTCGCCCGTCGTGCAGGCGGGAAGCGCAGCGGCGTCCAGCACCGCCTTTTCTGCCTTGAGCACGACCTTGCCGGTATCAATGATCCGGCACGCATACGGAAAGCTTGTGACCTCACCGACCAGCACGTGCCGGCGACCGACTTGATCGAGAGCCCGACGGAACAGCACGGAGCCGAAGTAGCCCGGTGCGAGCAGAATCGCCTGACCATCTTGCATGAGCGGGGCCATTTGCGTTGCCAGTTCGGCATGTGCGGCGGCCACCGTCGCCACCAGGATTACCTCAGCGTTGTCGAGCGCTTGCGCCAGGTTCATGGTCAGCCGGGGGAGCGGCACTTGCCCTTGCCAGGCACCGGTCACACGGATCCTCCCTGCCGCCTGGAGCAGTTCCAGCGGTTGGGCCGAGCGGTTGTAGAGGGTTATACGGTGCCCTTTGCGGGTAAGATCGGCGGCCATGGTCACACCGCCGTTGCCGGCGCCAATGATTGTCACGTTCCGAAGGCTCGCCATTATGCTTTCACTCCGTTCTTTAAGAGATGGAGCCCCGCCAGCGTTACGATGCCGAGTCCTGTAAACAGGGACCAGGGCAGCCATGGGGCGGATACACCCCACATGGACCAGGACCAGCCCCCCAGCACCTGGCCGATGGCCCCGCCAATGCCGAAGCTCAGGGCTGAAAAGCCGTACGCGGAGGCTCGCGTTTCGGGGGGCGAAAGGGCGCCAACCAGTGCATCCAGAGCAGGTTGAGCGAGCACAGCAGCGACCGCAAGACCGACTGTGGCGAACGCAATACCCGGGTATCCAGTCACCCACAGGGGGAGGGCCATGGAGCCGGCGGTAACCCCCTGAGCGAGCAACAGCTGGTGCCACAGCCGTTCCATCCGCAACCGCGGCATGCAAAGGATTAGCATCAGACCCGCCACGGCCGAGAGGCTGACCAGCGTCCCGACCGTTTGCGGTGCCCCCAATCGGGCGGCGGCGAGGGGGATGAGCACTGACAGTTGCTGTTGAATCGCCCAGTACCCGCAGAACACGGCTACCAGCCCGACGAGGCGCCGATTTCGGA
>JAQBPS010000454.1 GCA_028287415.1 Bacillota bacterium
CGGGCAGCGTCGTCACACTGATGACCGGTATCTGGATGCCATACGGCGTGTAGGCCCCACTGTCATGGAGCATGTTTACTTTCACCCCGAGCAGCGTCCCGTCAGATCCGACGGCGACTTCCACATCGTAGGTCTGATCCCGCTCCTGCGTGGTGGCGACAAAGTGCTCCAGGCGGTCCTCGATCCACTTGACCGGCCGCTTCAGCCGCAGCGCCGCAAAGAGGACGAGCACCTCCTCGGGGTAGTAGCACATCAGCTTGCAGCCGAAGCCGCCCCCGACGTCCCGGGCGATCAGCCGCAGATTCGTTTCGGGGATGCCGAACCACTCGGCCAGCGATGCCCGCAACGCCATCGGCGCCTGTGTGGCCACGTACATGGTAACGTCATCACCCTGCGGAATCGCGACAACCCCGCGAGTCTCAATCGGCGAGGGGGCGCCGCGGTCGACGCGGAACCGCTCGGTGAGCACCAGGTCCGCCTGAGCCCGGGCCGCCGCATAGTCGCCGACCTGGCGAACGTAGTGCCCGGCCACGTTCTGCGGCACATCCGCATGGACGAGTGGCGCATCCGGCCCAACCGCGGCCTCCAGCGTTACTGCGGCCGGCAGCGGCTCGTACTCCACCACCACCAGTTCGGCGGCATCCTCTGCGATGTAACGGTTCCGTGCCACGACGAAGGCGACCGGCTCGCCCAGATACCGCACCTTGTCCGCCACCAGCGCACAGTGAGTCCGCCCGTGCTGCAGGTCCTCGTGCGAGATCAGCACCGGCATCGGGCCATTCAGGGCGCCGAGATCGGCAGCGGTCAGCACCAGCTCGACGCCCGGCAGCGCCAGCGCCGCCGCCACATCAATCCGCAGGATGCGGGCATGTGCATGCGGGGACCGCACGACCGCCGCCTGGAGCATGTCGGGGTGGTGCACATCATCGACGAACAGGCCCCCGCCAGTCAGCAGGCGCGCATCCTCATTACGCCTGACCGGTTCCCCCACAGTCCGTTCTGCAACACGCCAGACGGTGCGCTCGACCGTGCTCATCCCACCCCACCCCCCTGCGCCAGGGCGAGTCGGACGGCTGTAACGATGTTCTGATATCCGGTACACCGGCACAGATTGCCCGCGATCGCCTCACGAATCTCCGCCTCGCCCGCCGCCGGATGCGCCTCCAGATAGGGCACCAGCGTCATCAGAAAGCCCGGCGTGCAAAAGCCGCACTGGAGCGCGTGCGCCTCCCGGAACGCCTCCTGGAGCGGATGCAGCTCGCCGTCGCTCCCCGCCAGCCCCTCGACGGTCGTTAGCCGGGCGCCGTCCGCCTGCACCGCCAGCATCAGGCAGGAGCGAACCGCCTCCCCCTCCAGCAGCACCGTGCACGCCCCGCAGACGCCATGCTCACAGCCCACATGCGTACCCGTCAGCCCCAGCTCGTGGCGCAGGAAGTCGGAGAGCAGAAGACGTGGCTCCACCGGACAACGATATTCCTTGCCATTGACATTGACGGTGATCGTCCTCATTGCCTGCCGCTCCCCTCATACGATAGAACCGCCCGGTGGTGTGCCCGGCGCAGGGCCCGCTCCGTCAGCACGCCCGCCAGCTCCCGCCGGTACTCAGCGCTGCCGTGGACATCCGACTCCGGCATCACCAGCGCCGTCACCGCCTCGGCCACCCTGCGGAAGGCGAAAGCGTCGGGGAGGGCGCCGATCAGCCGGGCCTCCGCCGCCCGTGGCCGGATCGGGGTCATCCCCACGCCCGTCAGCCCAAGCCGGCAATCACTGGCGACGCCGTCCTCATCCAGCGTCAGGGTGCAGGCAACGCCAGCCAGGGCAAAGTCACCGTGCCGCCGCGCCAGCTCATCGAAGGCGTAGCCGGTGCGGGGCGGCAGACAGGGCACCCGCACCTCGGCCAGGAGCTCATCCTGCCGGAGGCAGGTCGTAAAGTACATCAGGAAGAACTCGCCGGCCTCGACCTCACGGGTGCCAGCCGGGCCAACGATGCGGAGCTGCCCCTCCAGAGCGACCATCAGGGCGGGCAGTTCGGCGGAGGGGTCGGCATGCGCCAGGCTGCCGCCGATCGTGCCCCGGTTGCGGATCTGGCTGTGGCCGATGTAGCGGACCGTCTCCGTCAGGAGCGGCTGGCGCCGGGCCACCAGCTCCGAGCGCTCGACGGCGGCGTGCCGCGTCAGCGCACCGATGGCGATCTGCTCCCCCTCCTCACGCACATACGCCAGCTCCGCCACCCGGTTCAGGTCGATCAGCACCGCCGGCTTCGCCAGCCGCATGTTCAGGACGGGGATCAGGCTCTGCCCGCCGGCCAGCAGCTTCGCATCACTGCCGTAGCGCTGGAGCAGTGCGACCACCTCCGCCAGGGATGTCGGATCGTAGTAGTCGAACGGTGCGGGCTTCATCGCCACGCCCCCTCTCCGGGCGGCCTGCCGGCCCGTCTGGCGGCCAGCTCTTGGGCCGCCGCGGTAAAGAAGTCGCCGACGATCCACCGGGCGACGCCGCCCAACACCCGCTGGCCAACCATGGCAATCGGGCCCCCCACGTTCACATCCCAATTGTAGGCGACCAGCGTCTCGGCATCGCCACTGGCGGTCAGCGCCATCTTGCCGGTGACGGCGACGAACCCGGTCGTGCCGCTCGCTTCCACCCTGAGCGTCAATGC
>JAQBPS010000460.1 GCA_028287415.1 Bacillota bacterium
CACAGCCGGTGTCATACAACTTTTCCAGCCCGCGCAGGGTGGCCATTTGACCAGCGGTATCGGAGTCGAACGCGACAATGACTTGCTGAGCCTGTTGGTGCAGCACCTTGCATTGTTCGTCGGTCAGGGCGGTGCCCAGGGGCGCGATGACATTCTTGATGCCGACCTGGTGCGGCATGATCACGTCCATATAGCCTTCCACCAGAATCGCCTGATTGCTGGCGCGAATGGCCTCCTTGGCCTGGGCGAGGCCGAACAGCACGTTGCGCTTGATGAACAGCGGCGTGTCCGCCGTGTTCTTGTACTTGGGGCCGTTCCCATAAAGGATTCGACCACCAAAGCCAATTACCCGGCTGTTCAGGTCCGTAATCGGGAACATAACCCGATCGAAGAAGGCGTCCATGAAACCGGAACCTGCCCGACGTGGGACCGCCAGGCCCACCTTTTGCTGCACCTGGGGGCTGAAACGGCTGCGGAGCGCCTGGTACAACTTGCCATACCCCGGCGCCCACCCCAACCGGAACTGGCGAATTGTCTCATCGGTCAGCCCGCGATCAAGCAGATACTCGCGGGCCTCACGGCCTGGATCGCTCAGCAACTGGCTGTGGAAGAACCGAGTGGCCAGGTCCAGCGCATCATACATGGCCCGGCGCTCCCGATAGGCCTGCTCCTCTTCCGGGGTGCGCTCCTCCTGGGGCAAGGGAATGCGGGCCCGCTTGGCGAGCAGCACCAGCGTCTCGTAAAACGACATCTGGTCTCGTTCCATAATGAACTTGAACACGTCGCCGCTGGCCTTGCAGCCGAAGCAATGGTAGATCTGGAGATCCGGGATTACATGAAAGGAGGGCGTCTTCTCCCCGTGAAAGGGACAAAGGCCCACGTACCGGTTGCCCCTGCGTTCTAACTTGACATAGGACGAGACTACTTCCACGATATCATTCTTGGCGCGAACCTCGTCTTTAAACGTCTGGTCGAACAGGGCCACCGATCACCACCTCTGCAATTCCTCAAGACCTATCTTCGCTAAGCACGGAGCGAGTTCCTTCGACAGCGGACTAGCCCTCCAAGGCATCGGGTGGCTCCGCAATTGCGCTTTTGTAGGTTCTACGTGCCGATACTGATTCCTTCTGTATGTGAGCCGTATCACTAACTTTAAGGTCTACACCCTAGCTCACATCAGCATCCGATAGTATGACGCTCAGACCGTGCGTTTTGATACGGACGGCTCTGGGACTCACGCCTCGGCGGGCCGTTATTGTGCCGCGAATTTCACGGATTACGCGGATTTTAAAGGAAATTTTACACGATCGGGACACAGAAGCCCCGTGAGGGTCCACGACCTCACGGGGCTGACGAGGATTACTACAGGCGGGGAAGGGTGTGGGAAGGGCAAGCAGCAAACCCCCCGCACATTGCGAGTTCAGCGTGCGGGGGGTTTGCTGCGCCGTCGGCGGCGCTCACGCGGCGCAACAAACTCCACAGGCACTAAAAATCGCAGTGCCAGATGGAGTTTGCTGCTTGTGCCCCCTTCCCACTTGGTTTACTTAAATACTACTGCTGGTCGCCTGAGCGCCCTTCGCCCGGGCAGCCGCCTGCGCCGCCGCGATCCGGGCCACAGGCACCCGGTACGGGGAGCACGAGACGTAATCCAGGCCGAGGCTGTGGCAGAACTCGATGGAGGCCGGATCGCCGCCATGCTCGCCGCAAATGCCCAGCTTGATGTCCGGCCGGACCTTACGCCCGAGGTCGCAGCCGATCGCCATCAGCTTGCCCACGCCCGTGCGGTCGATCGTTACGAACGGGTTCTCCGGCAGGACCTTCTTCTCGACATACTGGCCCAGGAATTTGCCCTCAGCGTCATCACGGCTGTAGCCGTACGTCGTCTGAGTCAGGTCGTTCGTGCCGAAGGAGAAGAACTCGCCGTACTCAGCGATCTCGTCCGCGGTCAGCGCCGCACGGGGCACCTCGATCATCGTGCCGACCAGGTACTTGAAGGTGACGCCGGCCTCCGCCATCACCTGCGTGGCGATGCTGTCCGTCATCACCCTGAGCGCCTTCAGCTCATTGACGTGGCCGACGAGCGGGTGCATCACCTCGGGCTCCACGCGCAGGCCTTCCTTGTTCAGCTGTGCGGCGGCCTCGAAAATCCCCCGGAGCTGCATCTCGTAGATCTCCGGGAAGATCATGCCGAGGCGGCAGCCACGGAAGCCGAGCATCGGGTTGACCTCAGAGAGCGCCCGCACCTTGCGCAACAGCTGCTCCTTCTGGTACAGCTCGCGCCCTTCCTTGCCGGTGGCCCTCATGACGGCCACCTCAATAGCCAGCTCCTCCGCGCCCGGCAGGAACTCATGCAGGGGCGGGTCCAGCAGGCGGATGGTCACCGGGTGGGGCGCCATCGCCTTGAACATCCCGTAGAAGTCATCCCGCTGCATGACCAGCAGCTTATCCAGCGCGAGCCGCCGCTCGTCCAGGTGCTCCGCGAGGATCATCTCGCGGGCGACCGCCATGCGCTCGGGGTGATGGCCGCCCTGGCCGAACATGTGCTCAGTCCGGCAGAGCCCGATGCCCTCGGCGCCGAATTCCCGGGCCTTGCCGGCATCCTGCGGGTTGTCCGCGTTGGCGCGCACGCCGAGCGTGCGAATCTCGTCCGCCCAGGTGAGCAGCTCCTTGAACTCAGGGGAGAGCTCGGGGTCGACCAGGGGCACGGCACCGAGAATGACGTTGCCGGTGCCACCGTCCAGCGAGATGATGTCGCCTTCCTTGACCGTGCGGTCGCCCACCATGAAGAAGCCGCGCTCCAGGTCAATGCGGACCGACTCGCAGCCCACGACACAGGGCTTGCCCATGCCACGGGAGACGATCGCCGCATGCGACGTCATGCCGCCGCGGCTGGTCAGGATGCCCTGTGCCACCACAATGCCGTGAATGTCGTCCGGCGACGTCTCCGGCCGGACCAGGACGACCTTCTGCCCTTCCTTGACCAGCTTCTCGGCCTTCTCGGGGTCGAACACGCAGATGCCGGAGGCGGCGCCGGGGCTGGCCGCAAGGCCGGTCGCCAGCACGTCGAGTTTGGCGGTCGGGTCGATGCCGCGGTGCAGGAGCTTGTCGATCTGCCCGGGCTCAATCCGCAGGACCGCCTGCTCCCTGCTGATCTTGCCGTCCTTGGCCAGGTCGACGGCAATCTTGATCGCTGCGGCGGGGGTGCGCTTGCCGGCCCGGCACTGTAGCATGTAGAGCTTCTTCCGCTCGATGGTAAACTCGATGTCCTGCATGTCGCCGTAGTGCTTCTCAAGCAGCTCGCACAGGTCGAACAGCTGCTGGTAGGCATCGGGCATCTCTTCCTTGAGGTGGGTCACCGGCAAAGGCGTGCGGATGCCGGCGACCACGTCCTCGCCCTGAGCGTTGGGCAGGTACTCGCCGTAGAACTCCTTGGCGCCAGTGTTCGGGTTGCGGGTGAAGACCACGCCCGTGGCGGAGTCGTTGCCCATGTTGCCGAACGCCATGGACTGCACGTTGACCGCGGTGCCCAGGTCGTCAGCGATCTTGTTGATGCGCCGGTAGACGATGGCGCGGGGGTTGTCCCAGGATTCGAACACCGCGTTGATCGCCAGGGCCAGCTGGTCGCGGGGGTCCTGCGGGAAATCCCGGTTGGCCAGCTTGCGGATGAGGGCCTTATAGTCCGCCACCAGCGCCTTCAGGTGCTCCGGCTGGAACTCTGTGTCCAGAACAATCCCGAGCCGCTCCTTGTGCTGCTCGAGCAGCCGCTCAAAGTTGTGCAGCGACACGCCCAGCACGACATTGCTGAACATCTGGATGAAACGCCGGTAGCAGTCCCAGGCGAACCGCTCGTTGTTCGTGTTGCGGGCGTGGGCCTCCACGGTCTGGTCGTTCAGGCCGAGGTTGAGGATCGTGTCCATCATGCCCGGCATCGAAATCGGCGCGCCGGAGCGCACGGAGACGAGAAGCGGGCTTTCGCTGTCGCCGAAACGCTTGCCCACCTTGGCCTCCAGCGCCTCCAGTGCAACGGCGACCTGGTCGGTCACGCCGGCGGGCAACGCCTTCTGCACGCTGTACGCCCGGCACACTTCGGTCGTAATCGTAAAGCCGGGCGGAACCGGCAGCCCGATGACGGTCATTTCTGCCAGGTTGGCACCCTTGCCGCCAAGCATCATCTTCATGTCTGCGCGACCCTCTTCAAACGCGTAGACGTACTGCTTAGTCACCAAATTTCACCCCTCGGTTAATGAGCTCCAACACCCGGACCGCGGTCTCCTCGATCGCCTTGTTGGTCACATCCACAAGCGGACAGCCCACTTTGCGGAAGACCTCTTCGGCATAATCCAGCTCCATCAGAATCCGCTCCATGCTCGAATAGTTCGCATCAGAGCGCAGTCCGATGGTCTTCACCCGTTCTTCGCGGATGTTGTGGAGCTTGTCAGGGCTGACCCGCAGGCCGACCACCTTGTGCGGCTCCACCAGGAATAACTCCTTGGGCAGCGCCACCTCGGGCACCAGGGGCAGGTTGGCCACCTTGACCCGACGGTGCGCCAGGTACATGGAGACCGGGGTCTTCGAGGAGCGCGACACACCCAGCAGGATCACGTCCGCGCGCAGGAAACCACGGGGATCCTTGCCGTCGTCGTACTTCACGGCGAACTCGATCGCCTCAACCTTGCGGAAGTAGTCCTCATCCAACTGGTGGCTGAGGCCAGGTTCCAGCCTGGGAGGCCGTCCGAGCACCTTCTCGAGCCCGTCCAGCATGGGTCCCATGATGTCGATCGCCGTCAGGCCATACTGCTCTGTCAGCCGCTTCAGCTCTGCCCGCAGCTCCGGCACAATGATCGTGTAGACGATCATTGTCGGTTGCTGCCGGGCCGCCTCGATCGCCTCGCGCAGCGCCTGCTGGTCGTCCACCATGGGAAACCGGCGAATCTCCATGGCCGGTGCCGCAAACTGTGAAATCGCTGCGCGGGCTACCAGCTCAGCCGTCTCTCCTACCGAGTCGGACACCACGAACACCACCGGTCGGCCGACCATGTGACCCCTCCTGTTTCGGTTCGCTAAGATTATACGATACCTGCATGCCCAATCCTGCCCGTCGCACGATCCGGGATAGATTTCACGCAGCCTCAGCCGCCTGATGCGCCCGCAGCCCCATGATCAGGTACAGGACGGCGAGTCCCCACCAGATAGCGAAGCCCCCGAAAGAGAGGGTCCGGAAGGTCGGCCAGATCCACTGGATGATGATGGGCAGGGTCATCGCGTACAGGCCCAGCTTGAAGCCCAGATCGAAGGTGACCCGGCGCCCGGTCGCGGTGCCGTAGAGCAGGGCGATGCACCCCAGAATGAGCGCATCGAGCGCCTTGAACCCCAGCTGTGCCATGTAGCCCAGCACATACAGGAACGGCACGAGCCGGGGCAGCTTCGGCAGGAATGCGAGCAAGTCCGCCTTGGCCACCTGGACCGGCTCCAGGGGGCCGAGGCCGGTCACTTTCACCGAACCCCCGGGCTGCACCTGATACAGGGTCTGCTCGGTGAGAAGTATGCTCCCGGGCGGCTCCTTGGCGATCGCATCGACCGTGGTCTTGCCGGTGGTATCGATAATCACCGTCGTGCCGCCGGTATCCGACAGCCGGTAAGGCATGGGCCCGTCGAACCGGACATGCCCGTGGTCAAGCGCGAAATCCGGCGCCCGCTGCATGTTGGGAATTGCGGCGGCGACGCTCCGGGTGAGCTGAACCGTGTTGATCCACCCCGAGATCGCCATGACGATCAACAGCAGCAGGGCGATATACCCGAAGCCGCCGGCCTTGGCCCGGGCGAGCCGGGCATAGCCGCTAAAACCGATCGTGGCATCCTTGAAACTGCTGATGAACGACATGACGAGGCCTCCGCTTTCCATAGCATCCGTATATGCGAGGCGAAACTACCCGGCGAGGCGGGCGAGATCGGCGGGGGCTGAGAGCAGCTCCGCCAGCGCCACCAGCAGGCTATAGCGGTTCGTCCTCACCCGGGAGTCGTCGGCGTTGACGCGGACGTTGTCGAGGAACGCGTCAACCGGGCTCTTCAACTGGGTCGCAATGCGGTAGAACCGCTCGTACTCGCCCTCGTTCAGGGCCTGCTTCATGTCGGGCCGCACGTCGACAAAGGTCGCGTACAGCTCGCGCTCGGCGGCCTCCTCCAGCAGCATGGGGTCGATCTCCCCGACCGCAACCCCGGCCTCCCCGGCCTTGCTGGCCAGGTTGGAAACCCGCTTGAAGGCGCCGGTCACGGCGGCGAACTCACCCTCGGTCAGCATGGTGGCGAGCGCCTCGGCCCGGCGCATCGCATCGTACGGCCCACCGACAATGCCCGCCAGCACGGCGTCGATCACGTCGTAGCGGAGGTTACGGCCCTCCATCAGTACCTTGAGGCGGGCCTTGAAGAACTCTGCCAGGTCGCCGAGGACCTTGATGCCGGTCGCACCGTCCAGGTTGTAGGGCTCCAGTGCGGCGCCCGCCAGCTCGACCATGTCGACAGCCAGCCGGTTCTCCACGATCGTCTGCATCACGCCCTGTGCGGCCCGCCGGAGTGCGAACGGGTCCTGCGACCCCGTGGGGATCATGCCGATCGAGAAGTAACCAGCGAGGGTGTCCAGCTTATCTGCCAGCGCCACGGCGATGCCGGGCCCGCTGCGGGGCAGCTCATCGCCAGCGCCGCGGGGCAGGTAATGCTCATAGATCGCCAGTGCGACGCCGGGGTCGCCGCCCTCCCGCAGCAGGTACTGCTGGCCCATGTAGCCCTGCACCTCGGGGAACTCGAAGACCATCTTCGTCACCAGGTCAGCCTTGCAAAGGCGGGCCGCCTGGGCGGCCTGCTTGTGCTCCTCCTGCGGCAGGTGCAGCATGGTCGCTACCTTCCCGGCGAGCACCATGATCCGCTCCACACGCTGGAGCTGCGTCCCCAGCTTCTCCTGGAAGACCACGTTGCGCAGCTTCTCGTTGAAGGCTGCGAACGGCTGCTTGCGGTCCTCGTCCCAGAAGAAGCGGGCGTCGGACAGGCGCGCTGCCAGTACCTTCTCATTGCCAGCGCGGACCAGGTCGATGTGGTCCTGCTCGCCGTTGCGCACGGCGATGAAGTAGGGCAGGAGCTCCTTGGCGTCCTTGTCCCGGTACACCGGGAAGTAGCGCTGGTTCTCCTTCATGGTGGTCACAAGGACCTGCGCCGGCACGTCGAGAAAAGTGGGGGCGAACGAACCGGCGAACGCCGTGGGCTGCTCGACCAGCCAGTTGATCTCCTCAAGCAGGTCCGCATCTTCCGGCACATGGCCGCCAACCCGGCTCGCCTCAGCGGTGATTTGCTGCCAGATCAGCTGCTTGCGCACGTTCTGGTCAACCATGACGTAGCCCCGGCCGACCTTGGCGAAGTAGTCATCGGCGTTGTCAACGGTGATCGGCATGCCCGGGCCGAGGGTCCGGTGGCCCAGGGTGGTGTTCACGGTCTCGATGCCGTCCACCGCAAAGGGCACCCGGCGGTCGCCGAGCATGGCCAGCAGCCACTTGATCGGCCGGGCGTAGCGGATCGAGCGGTCGGCCCAGCGCATCGACTTCGGCCAGTCAATGGAGAGCACCAGGCTGGCAAGCAGGTCAGGCAGCACCTTGGCGATCGACTGACCCTGCTCAAGCCGGCGGGCGAACAGATACTCGCCGCCCTTCTCGTCCTTGCGGATCTCCAGGTCCGCCACGGCAACGCCCTGGCTCTGGGCGAACTTCTGAGCGGGGATGGTCGGCTTGCCCTCGGCATCGAAGGCGACCTTTTTGGACGGACCCTTCTGGACGATCTCCATCTCCCTCTGAACGAGGGCCAGGTCCTTGACGTAGAGCACCAGGCGGCGGGGCGAGCCGAACACGTCCGCCAGGGTGTAGTCCAGGCGGGCGGCGGTCAGCGCCTTCTCGGCGTTGGCCTTCAGTTGGTCCAATGCAGGCTGGCAGAAGCGGGCGGGAATCTCTTCGGTCCCGATCTCCAGCAGCAGGTTGCGGGTATCAGCCATGACTACTTGCCCCCTTCCGCAGCGGCCTTGGCGCCATACCGCGACTCCCAGGTCGGGCGCTCGGCGACCGGTGTCAGCAGCGGGTGACCCATCGTCTCACGCTGCTCCAGGTAGGCCTTCGCGGCGGCACGGGCCATGTTGCGCACCCGGAGGATGTAGCCCTGCCGCTCGCTTACGGCCACGGCGCCCCGGGCCTCCAACAGGTTGAAGGTGTGGGAGCATTTCAGGACAAAGTCGTAGGCGGGCAGCACCAGGGCCGGCTCCAGCGCCAGCAGCCGCTTCGCCTCGGCCTCATACATGTTGAAGAGGGTGAAGAGCATCTGCGGGTCGGACTGCTCAAAGGAGTAGGTCGCGTGCTCCCACTCCGCCTTTTCGAAGATGTCGCCGTAGCGCAGGTGGTCGCTGTACTGCACGTCATGGACGTTGTCGACGCCCTGAATGTAGCTGACGAGCCGCTCCAGGCCGAGGGTGATCTCGACGGCGACCGGCCGGCACTCAAAGCCGCCCACCTGCTTGAAGTAGGTGAACTGGGTGATCTCCATGCCGTCGCACCAGACCTCCCAGCCGAGGCCCCAGGCGCCCAGGGTCGGGGCCTCCCAGTTGTCCTCGACAAAGCGGATGTCGTGCTTCTTCGGGTCGATGCCGATCTGCTCGAGCATCTCCAGGTAGAGCTCCTGGATGTTCTCCGGGCTGGGCTTCATGATCACCTGGTACTGGTGGTGCTGGTAGAGCCGGTTCGGGTTCTCACCGTACCGGGCGTCCGCCGGGCGGCGGGAGGGCTCCACGTAGGCCACGTTCCAGGGCTCGGGGCCGAGCGTCCGGAAGAACGAGGCCGGGTTCATGGTGCCGGCGCCCTTCT
>JAQBPS010000464.1 GCA_028287415.1 Bacillota bacterium
GGGGCCCCCCCGGGCCCCCACCCCTCTATTGCCAATGTTCCTGATCGGTATCGATCCAGGTGGTCTTGTCGGTGGTAGCGATCCGGTGCCGGGGCGGCGCTTGCATGTCCGGGTGACCCAGGTAGACGAAGCCGACCAGCTCATCTTCCGGCCCCAGGCCGAACAGCTGCTTGGTGAGCGGGTGGAGCGTCGCCGGGCCGGTCCGCCAGACCGCCCCCAGCCCGAGGGCATGCGCCGCCAGCAGCATGTTCTGCACGGCAGCGCTGGCCGCTGCGACCTCCTCGACCCGCACGATATTCGGCTTGTCAGTGGGATGCGCAGACACCGCGATGATCACGGGCGCCCGCAGCGCCTTGGCCGCTTCGTTGTGGAGCCTCGCCTGGTTCTCCGGGCTCTCGGGGTCGGCCATTTTCGCGGCAGCGACCGCCGCCATGACCCGGCCCAGCGGCTTGCGCCCCTCACCGGTCAGCACGAAGAATCGCCAGGGCTCCGTGTGGTGGTGGTTCGGTGCCCAGGTGCCGGCCTCGAGGATCTGTTCCACCAGGGCCCGGTCCACCGGCTCCGGCAGTACCTTGCCAATGCTGGCACGGGAGCGAATCGCTTCAAACACGTCCATAACGTTGTGAGCACCTCGCAAAGCTTAGATCAATATAGTGTGTACGCGAGGCAAGGTTTATGCCGAGAACTGATCCCAGACTGCCTTACCGATCCGGGCGATCGCATCTGCGGCAGCCGCCGTTTCGTCACCGCACCCGCCCGACAGGCAGCTTGCGATGACCGGCCCCGCCGGGGTGTAGATGATGCCCACGTCGTTGCGCACGCCCCAGATCGAGCCGGTCTTGTGCGCCAGCTTCGCATCTTCCGGCAGCAGCCGGGGCAGCCGGTCCCGGATCTGCTGCCGCTTCAGCACGGCCAGCGCCGCCTCGCTGGAGACGGCGTCAAACGCCTCGCCCTTACACAACAGTTCGAGCAAGATGCCCATTTCCCTGGCTGTGCCAACATCGTTCTCGAGGCTGTTCGAGTAGGCGATCGCGTTATCATCCCGCTCGCCCGCATTGGCCCGGCGCTCATACTCTGCGACCAGCTCCGGCTCGGGCGGGCTGCCGGGGTTCGCCAGGCCGAAGCAGTTGTACAGGAGCGTCCGGCAGTCCATCGTCACGCGGATGTTCTTGAGCCCCAGCCTGTCCATCGCCCGGTTCGTATTCTCCAGCCCCACCTGGGCGATCACCATGTCGGTGGCCGTATTGTCCGAGCGGATGATCATCAGCGTCACGAGATCCTGGAGCGTCGGCTGAAGCCCGGGGTCCAGCTCCTTGAGGATGCCCGATCCCGGAGACGGGTGCGTCAGCTCGATCCGGTCGCCCGGGCGCAGCCGCCCCTCCCGCACCTGGCGGCAGTACTCCACCAGGACCGGCACCTTGAGCACGCTCGCCAGCGGGTAGCGTTCGTCCGCCCCCACGGCCCACTCCTGGCCGCTCTTCAGTGCTTTCACGTAGATCCCCAGCTTGCCCGCCGGCAAGCCGGCCGCAATCTGCTCCAACTGTTGCTGCAATGACAAGGCGACCAACCTTTCTATTTCAGACGGGGATCCAGGGCGTCACGGAGGCCGTCGCCCACCAGGTTGAGGCAGAGGATCACCGTTGTGATCACCGCACCGGGCAGGGCCACCATCCAGGGGGCGGTCAGCATGAAGCTCCGCCCCTGGTTCAGGATGGCGCCCCATTCCGGGTTCGGCGGCTGCACGCCGAGCCCGAGGAAGCTGAGTGCGGAGGCCGACAGAATCGACCCCGCCAGGCCGAAGGTCGTCACCACAATCAGGGGGCCCAGCACATTCGGCAGCAGGTGCCGCACCATGATCCCGATGTCCCGCACGCCGACCGCCCGGGCCGCCTCCACATACTCCGCTTCCCTGGCCGAGAGGACCGAGGCGCGCACGACCCGCACATAGGACGGAATCGAGAAGATGCCGACCGCGATCATCACATTTTGGAGGCCGGCCCCCAGCGTGGCGACGATCGCGATCTCGAGCAGCAGGCCGGGCACCGACAGCAGAATATCCATTGCCCGGCTGATGGCGGAATCGGCGCCCTTGTAAAAGCCCGATAGCAGGCCCAGGGCGGTGCCGAAAATCATGCCCACCAGCACGGCGATCACGCCGACGGAGAGCGAGAGTCGCCCGCCCCAGAGCATGCGTGAGAGCAGATCCCGCCCAAGCTCGTCCGTCCCCAGCAGGTGGCCGAGCGACGGCCCCTGGAGCCGAACGGCGTAGTTCGGCTTGATTGGATCATACGGCGCCAACAGGGGCGCCAGCAATACCAAAAGAATAATCAGCGAAAGAATCGCCAGACCGATGACGCCGCCCTTATGCCGGAGGAACCGGCGGAGGGCGCCAGCCCAAAAGCCCATCCACGGCACCTCCTCAGCTGTACTTTACCTTGGGGTCGAGCAGTGAGTAGCTCAGGTCGACGAGCAGGTTGACGCCGACGAAGATGATCGAGACCAGGAGCACCGTGCCCTGGATCAGCGGCAGGTCGCGGTTGAACACGGCGGTGACGCCGAGGCGCCCGACGCCAGGCCACGCGAAGATGATCTCGGTCAGGAAGGCGCCGCCCAGCAGCCCGCCCAGCTGCAGGCCGAGGACGGTCACCACGGGAATCATGGCGTTGCGCAGCGCATGCTTGATGATGACCGTCCACTCTTGCAGCCCCTTGGCCCGGGCGGTGCGTACGTAGTCCTGCCGGAGCACGTCCAGCACGCTGGACCGGGTCAGCCGGGCGAGAATGGCGGCGGCCCGGGCGCCCAGGGTGAAGGCAGGCAGCGCGATTGACGCCCACCACGCAGCCGAAAGCACCGGCCCCGCCCGGCCGCTGGACGGGGCAAACGCCAGCATCGGCAACCCCTGCTTGTTGGCGAAGAGCAGTTGCAGGAGCAAGGCCAGCACAAAGGAGGGCATCGCCACCCAGAGCATCGACAGCAGCATGGTGATGTAGTCAGCAGCACTGCCCCGCCGGACCGCGGCGATGGTACCGGCGGTCACCCCGATCGCGACCGCCACCAGCAGCGCCACGACCGTGAGTTCCACCGTAGCGGGAAAGCGGGTGAAGATCTCCTCGAGGATCGGGCGCCCGGTGCGGATGGAAGTGCCCCAGTTGCCGTGCGCCAGGTTGACCAGGTAGGTCCAGAATTGGACAGGCAGGGGCTGGTCCAGGCCGTAGGCCGCCCTCAGCCTGGCGATATCCTCCGCGCTGGCGTAGTCGGGCACCAGCACGCTGATCGGGTCGCCGGGGGCCGCATGTGCCATGAGGAAGGTGAGCACGGAGATGCCCAGGATGGTGGGGATGGCCAGAAGCAGCCGGCGCAGCACATAGCGGCCCAAACCCTATTTCACATCCTTGTAAGCGTCGTAGAGGTAGAGCGTGCCGTCCGGAGCGTTCTTGATGCCCTTGACTTCGTTGCGGACCGCGGTGATGTACTTGTTGGTGTAGAGCGGCACCCACGGGGCGTTCTGGAGGATGTGGGTCTGGGCCTGCTGGTAGACCTTCAGCCGGTCATCGAGGTTCAGGGTGACCCGGCCCTGCTCCAGCAGCTTGTCGAGGTCGCTGTTCACGTAGTGGACGCGGTTCGAGTTGGCGAGGCGGGAGGAGTGGAGGAAGTTGAACAGAATGTCCGGGTCGCTCCACCCGTAGGCGATCAGCACGGAGTCATGCTCGCCCTTGGGCGTGGCAGCCAGGAGGCTGGCGGACTCCAGCGTCTTGATCGTGACGGTGATCCCCAGCTTGGCAATCTGGTTCTGCACCACCTCGGCCACCCTGGGGTACGGCTGGGAGGTGTAGGTCATGATTTCGAAGGTGAGCGGTTTGCCGCCCTTCTCCCACTTGCCGGCCGCGTTCTTGGTGAAGCCGGCCTCGGTCAGGAGCTGGCCGGCCTTGGCCAGGTCCAGCGGCCAGCCCTTGCTCTTCAGCCCCTCATCATAGCCCCAGACGCTGGGCGAGATCGGCGTGTAGTTTGCGACCGCCAGCCCGAACAGGCCGTTGGTGACCAACTCATCCCGGTCGATCGTGCTGGCGATTGCCTGGCGGACCTTCGGATCGCTGAAGGGTGCCTTCTGGCTGTTGATGCCGAGGTAGACGACGCCGGCCGCCGTGCTCTCCAGGAACTGATAGCCCGGGCTCTTGCGGATCGCCTCGACCTGCGGGCCGGGGATATCCAGCACGTCGATTTCACCGTTCTGGAGGGCGAGCAACTGGGAGTTCTCGTCCGGCACGTGCTTGAAGACGACGCGGTCAAAGAGCATGGCGCCCTTGTTCGTGGCCCAGTCCGGGCTCTGCGTCCAGTCCGGGTTTTTCTCCAGGACGATGCTGTCGCTGTTCTGCCACTTGACGAACTTGAAGGCGCCGGTGCCGACTGGCTCCCGCCCGAACGCATCGCCCTTCTCCTTGACAGCCTTGGGCGGCAGGGGTGCGAGGAAGCTGGTGCTCAGGTTTTGAAAGATCGGGGCGTAGGGCTCCTTGAAGTAGACCTTGACCTCGTAGTCATTGACGATCTCGGTCTTCTCGTAGGGCCCCATAAAGCCGCCGCTCTGCGGGGATTTGGTCTCCTTGGCCACCGCCCGGTCAAAGGTGAACTTGACCGACTCGGCGTTGAACGGCTCGCCGTTGTGGAACTTGACCCCCTGCTTCAGGTTGAACGTGATGACCTTGCCGTCCGGGCTGACCTGCCACTTTTCGGCGAGCGCCGGATAGTACTTGCGGTCCGGGCCCTTGACCACCAGTGTGTCGTAGATGAGGCTGTGAACGGCGCCAACGTCGGGCGTCTTTTCCGGGTCCAGGGAGGTGGGGTCGGAGCCGTAGGCGAACGTGAAGGTGCCGCCTTTGCGGTTGGCCCCGGACGTTGCGCTCGCCGCGTCGGGCGGATTTTTCCCGGCGCAGCCCGTGACCACCACCAATAAGGCTGCCAACATCGCTCCTGCAACGGTGCGGATTCGAAGGTGCTGCATCGCTGTTCCTCCATCCAGTGGTGTGTGGCGGCCGGACCTGGGCAAACCTATTTGTCTATTCGTAATGTTAACTGTATTGTCCTTCTGGTGCATTGTCTAAGTATGAGACACCTGCTGGCGCAGTCGGGAGTGGTGATTATAAGCGCCTTGTGCGTGAGGGGTAGTTCATGAATAAATCATTTTATAGCCACGGATTTCACGGATTACACTGATTCGGGCATAAATATATAAAAAACATGTTCACCTGATCATCTGTGTTTGGATCTGAAATCGGTGTAACCCGTGAAATCCGTGGCCATATAAAAAGGCAAGCCCCCGTCACCCGCAACATGCGGGCGACGGGGGCTTTTTGCCTCGTGTTTCACTTCACCAGGGGCTCAACCAGCTGTGTCACGTAGTCCGGGGTGCCCAGAGTGAGGGCCTCGCGGGCGATGCGCTCCAGTTCCGCGAACCGGTTGCTGCGGATCAGCCGCCGCACCTTGGGCAGTCGCGAAGGCGACATGCTTAACTCATCAACACCGAGGCCGGTCAGAAGCAGTGAGCCGATCGGCTGACCGCCCATCTCCCCGCAGACGCCGACCCACTTACCCGCGGCGTGTGCGGCGATCACCACCTGGTCGATCAGCCGGAGCACGGCGGGGTGGTAGGGCTGGTACAGGTCGGCCAGGTCCGGATTGCCACGGTCGACTGCCAGGGTGTACTGCACGAGATCATTTGTGCCGATGCTGAAAAAGTCGACCTCCTGCGCCAGGTGCGGGGCGATCAGGGCCGCCGCGGGAATCTCGACCATGATGCCGACCTCGGGGTGGCTGACATGCGTGATGCCGTCGGTCTCCAGGCTGCGGCGGGCGTCATCCAGCTCCCGGCGCGCACTGCGCAGGTCGCCCAGCGAGCCGACCATGGGGAACATGATCGCCAGCTTGCCATGCACGCCGGCCCGCAGCAGGGCCCGCAGCTGGGTCCGGAAGAGCCCGGGCCGGCGGAAGCAGAGCCGCAAGGCCCGCACGCCGAGGAAGGGGTTCTCTTCCTTCTCCATGTTCAGGTAATCGACCGCCTTGTCGCCGCCGATGTCCATGGTGCGGATCACGACCCGGTGGCCCGCCGCCGCCTTGAGGGCCTCGGAGTAGGCGGCATATTGCTCCTCTTCGTCGGGCGCGGTCTGCCGGCCCATGAAGAGAAACTCGCTGCGGAACAGCCCGACACCCTCGGCCCCGAGGGCCATGGCGGGGGCCACGTCTCCGGGCCGGCCAGCGTTGGCCGCCAGCTCTACCCGGTGCCCGTCGGTCGTCTCTGCAACCAGTTCCGCCTCAGCCAGGTCCCGCTCTGCCTGTGCACTCGCCTGCCGGGCCCGTTGCTCGTATGCGGCCAGCGCCTCGGCAGCCGGGTTGAGCAGCAGGTTCCCCGCATCGCCATCAAGCGCGATCATGTCACCGCTGGCCACCCGACCGGTAATGCCCGGCAGCACCACCGCCGGAATCGCCCAGGTGCGTGCCAGAATGCTCGTGTGCGACGTGGGCCCGCCCTGCTCGGTCACAAGGCCGAGCAGCAGCGAGCGGTCGAGGCCGATCGTGTCACTGGGCCCCAGTTCGTGGGCGACCACGATGCAGGGCCGCTCGAGGCGGAGCCCGGCGGGCTTGCCGGCCAGGGCGGCCATGAGCCTGCGGCCCACGTCACGCACATCTGCAGCCCGCTCCTTGAGGTAGGGGTCGTCCAGGGCCGCCAGCATGCCGGCGAATTCGTCGACAGCGCTTTCGACCGCGGTCTCAGCGGGACGCCCGGCGGTGATGCCCGCCTCGACCTGCTCGATGAGGGAGGGGTCCTGGAGCATCATCAGATGCGCCTCCAGGATCGCCTTTGCCTGGTCGTCCGCCTGTGCCATCAGCCCGCTCAGGGCGGAGGCGTCCGCTTCTGACGCTTCCTGGAACCGGCGGCGCTCCGCCTCGGGGTTGTCGGCCACC